>DASWOS010000468.1:0-12604 GCA_036398645.1 Dokdonella sp.
CGATGCCGGCGGCGGCGGCCGAGCGCGCGGAAACGCCGCGTCCGGCCGCGGCACCACGGCGTCCGCGCCGGCGCGCGGCGACCGTGCTGCTGCTCGTCGTCGTCGCCGTGGTCCCGCTCGCCGCGGCCGGTCTCGTCGCGCTGCGCTCGCGCGGCGACGGCGGTGCCGCGCCGGCCGGGACCCCGATGCCGGCGAGCGCGGTCGTGCTGCCGCTGACGATCGACGCCGCGGCCGACGACGGCTGGCTGCGCCTCGGCGGCATGGATCTCGTCGCCGAGCGGCTGCGCGCCGGCGGGCTCGGCGTGCCGCCGAGCGAGAACGTCGTCGCGCTGCTGCAGGACGTCGACGAACACGACGACGCCGCGGTCGAGCGCGCGGTCCGCCGCGAAACGCCGTACGCGCTCGTCGTGCGCGGGCGGCTCGCGCATGCGGCGACCGGCTGGAACGCCGAGCTGCGCGCGACGAGCGCGGACGGCGCGACGCTGCGCGTCGAGTCGACGCAGCCGAACGCGCTCGACGCCGCGCGCGACGCGACCGACCGCCTGCTCGCGCGCCTCGGCCGCGCACGTGCACCCGGCGCGCCGCTCGCGAGCGGGTCCGAGGAACGCCTGCGGCGTGCGCAGGCCGCGATGCTCGCGAACGACCTCGGTACGGCGCGCGCGATGCTGGTCGGCGACGCCGAGCTCGCGCGCGGCGAGCCGCAGCTCGGCTACCGTCTCGCGCAAGTCGACTTTCGCGCCGGCGAGTACGTGCACGCGGAGGTCGCGCTCGACGCACTGCTCGCCGGGCCGGCAGCGGCGGAGCCGCTATTCCGCGCGCGCCTGCTGAACGCACGCGGCGCCGTGCGCCTGCGCAGCGACGACTATCCTGGCGCCGCGGGCGATTACGACGCCGCCATCACGTTGCTCGGCGACGACGGTCCGGCCCCGGAGCTCGGCCTCGCCCTGACCGGCCGCGGCGTCGCGCACTCGATGCGCCGCGAGTTCGCGCCGGCGCACGCCGATCTCGCCGCCGCGCGAATCCAGCTCGAAGCCGCAGGCGACGCGCTCGGCGTCGCGCGCGTCGACAGCAATCTCGGCGGACTCGAGATGAACAGCGACCGCCCCGAGCAGGCGCTGGCGTACCTCGACGGTGCGGCCGAGACGTTCGAGCGCTACGGCGCGATCGACGAGCTGATCGCGACGCTCGGCAGCCTCGTCTCCGACAACCTCGCGCTGCTGCGTCCGACCGAGGCGCTCGCCGTGAGCGATCGCGAAACCGTGATTGCGCCGCGCGTCATCGATCCGAGCCAGCGGTTGAATCTCGTCCTCGACCGCGTCGACGCATTGCTCGCGCTCGGCCGCTTGCGCGACGCGGCCGAGCTGCTGCGACCGCTGCCCGTGTCGGTGCCGGCGGGGAACCCGTTCGTCGCGCGCCGGCTGCCGGCGCTACGTGCAAGGCTCGCCCTCGGCGAGCGCCGCTACGACGACGCCGCGGCGCAGGCGCGACGGGCACTCGCGCTGCGTACACCCGGCGACGACTTCGGCGAAGGCGTCGCCGAGATCGCGCTCGTGCTGCAGACCGCCGTGCTCGCGGCCGGACCGCCGCCCGCGCAATCGCCGACGCGGCCCTGGGTCACGGCCGACGGCAAGGCCGCGTATTCGGTCGTCGCCGTGCTGCTCGCGAACTGGGCTGCCGCGCGCGGCGACGAGGGCGAGGCCGAGCGCCGCTTCCGCGAGGCGCTCGACCTCGCCGAACGCCGCGGCGTGCCCGCCGACATCGCGCTCGTCGCCGGCGCCTACGGCCCGTGGCTGCTCGATCGCGGCCGCATCCGCGAAGCCGGCGAGGTCATCGGGCGCGCGTCGCCGTGGGCGAAGTACGATTTCGGCTGTGCACTGCTCGAACTGAAGCTGTTCCACACGCTGCGCCGCGCCGACGCCTGGGCCGATGCGCACACGCGCGCGACGGCGTTGGCAGGCGATCGCACGATTCCGGCGTCGCTGCGCGATGCGCCGCACTGACGCCGCGGCGAAGCAGCGGCGAAGCGGCGACGAAGCCACGGCGACGTCCCGCGCGATCAACGAAACGGAGGCCTGATGGAATCGACGTGGAAAGACTTCGCGGCGGCCGGCGCGCAGCGTCCGCGCTTCGTCACGGAGATCGCCCATGCACACGAACAGAACGATCATCGGCTTCGCACTGCTCGCGGCCGCGCTGCCGCTCCCCGCCATCGACGTCGTCGACGACTTCGAATCCGGTGCGAACCCGAACCGGTGGGCGTGGACGAATAATTGGGGACCGAATGGCCGAATCATCGCCGACGGCGGCAATCCCGGCGCGTGGTTCTACAGCACCGGTGACGTGCCGTACTTCTCCGATCACCCGAACTTCAGCACGACGCCGCCGCCCGGATCGGCACTGCGCGCGGCGCTCGACAGCGGCGCGCTGACCTCGGCGAGCATCGACCTCGAGCGCCTCGACGCGAGTGGCGTCTACATGTGCGTGCCGGGCTACGACTTGCCGAGCACGTTCACGCTCGAGCTGCTGGACCTTCACACGGCTGCGCCGTCGTTCATGGAGGCGCGGACGACCTACGGCGCGACTATGCCGGGTGGCAGCGCGTTCCCGTGGACGCACGTCGAGTTCACGATTCCGAGCGACGCGACCGAGGTTCCACCCGGATGGGTCATGGGCGAGCCGCCGGAACTGAACTACACGTGGCAGGACCTCATGCACAACGTCGATGCGATCCGTTTCTTCGTCGTCTCGCCCGACGACATCACCTACGACGCCTGCTGGGAGCTCGGCGCCGACAACGTCGTCGTCAGCTACGGGCAAGGCGACGCGATCTTCGCCGATGGCTTCGACGGCCGCGACTGACGCAGCCGCGCGGCCTGCGGCGCTCGCGACGCAGGCGAGCCGGCGCCTCGAGTTCGACCGGATCACGCGCGTGGCGAAAGTCGACGAACTTCAGGACGAGTTCCGGAGCGTGCAGAACGCCGCGGTCGACCCGCTGAGCGCGATCCGTCCGGACGACGCCTCGAGCGGCAGGCAGATCGCGGCGGCGCCGGTTCCTCGCTCCGGCGCGCTCGAGCAGCTCGCCGACGGGCTCGCGCTCGGCGACGCCGAGGTGCTCGACACGCCGGCGAAGTGAGTGCGCGCGGCAGGCCGTCGGCACCTGCAAAAAAGCGTGGCGATCGCGCTGCGCCCGCTCATGACGGCCGGGTCGTTCCTGCTATAACTACGCGATGCGTCCGCCCGACGGAACGACCCGCCACCGCCGCATCGCGTCCGCCGCGCTCGTCCTCCTGCTGCTCGCCTGCGGCGCGGCGCGCGCGGCGCACGTGACGGTGCAGCTCGACGGCGTCGGCGGCCCGTTGCGCGACGCGGTGCTCGCCGCGATCGAGATCAACCAGTACGGCAGCCGCGACGTGACCGCGGCGCAGGCGGCCCGGCTGTACGAGCGCGCGGCCGACGAGGCAGCCGGCGCGCTCGAGCCGTACGGCTACTACTCGGCGAAGGTGACCGGCGAGCTGCGCGAGAACGCCGGCAACTACGTCGCGGTGCTGCACGTCGCCGCCGGCGAGCCGGTCCGCGTGCGTGTGCTCGACATCCGCCTCGACCGCGACGCGGACGGCCAGAAAGACGTGCAGAAGGCGCTCGCCGCGTTCGCGCCGGCCAAGGGCCAGCCGCTCGATCACGCCGCTTACGAGAAGAGCAAGGCGACGATCCAGGCCGCATTGTTCGCGAGCGGCTATCTCGACGCGCAGCTGGTGACGCACCGCGTCGAGGTCGAGCGCAGCGCGAACAGCGCCGAGATCCATCTCGGCTGGCAGGTCGGCACGCGCTTCCGGCTCGGACCGACGACGTTCGAGGGCGGGCAGTTCTCCGACGAGTTCCTGCAGCGCTACATCCCCTGGAAGGAAGGCGACTTCTACACGCAGGAGCAGGTGCTCGCGTTGCAGCAGCGGCTCGTCGACGCGGACTACTTCGCGATCGCGCAGGTGCAGCCCGACACCGAGCACGCGCACGGCGACGTCGTGCCGATCAAGGTCGTGCTCGCGCCGGCCAAGCGCACGATCTACACCGGCGGCGTGTTCTACGGCACCGACACCGGTCCCGGCGTGCGCGGCGGCATCGAGCGGCGCTGGGTCAATCGCAACGGACACAAGCTGAAGTTCGAGACGCTGATCGCCGAGCGGCTGAAGACGCTGTCGGCGCTGTACACGATTCCGCTGGGCGGCCCGAACAACCACAGCCTGAACTTCGGCGCGACCTATCGCGACGAGAACACCGACACCAGCACCTCGCGCACGTTCGGCCTCGCCGCGACGGACTCGTCGGTCTGGCGCGGCTGGACGCGCACGCTCGGGCTCAAGTTCCTGACCGGCGACTTCGAGGTCGCCAACCTGCAGAACAGTTCGACGCTGCTGTACCCGGAGGTGTCGCTCTCGCGCAAGCAGGCCGACGATCCGATGTTCGTGCGCCGCGGCTACTCGCTGACGCTGGCCGCGCGCGCGGGCGAGGAAGGCCTCGGCTCCGATACGAGCTTTGCGCAGGTGACCGCCGACGCGAAGTGGATTCGCGGCCTCGGCGACAACGCGCGCTTCATCGCGCGCGGCTCGTTCGGAACGACGCAGGTCGACGACTTCGACAAGCTGCCGCCGGAGCTGCGCTTCTTCGCCGGCGGCGACCGCTCGATCCGCGGCTACGGCTTCCAGACGATCGGCCCGCCGCTGCCCGAAAGCCTGGTCCCGGTCGCGCAGGCGCGCTGCGCCGCGCACCCGGACGACGACTGCAAGGCGTTCGTCGTCGGCGGCAAGAACCTGCTCGTCGCGAGCGCCGAGTACGAGTACTACTTCAAGCCGAACTGGGGCATCGCGACGTTCGTCGACACCGGCGACGCGTTCACGAGCTTCAGTTCGTACCGGCAGAAGATCGGCGCCGGCTTCGGCGTGCGCTGGCGCTCGCCGGTCGGCATGGTCCGCGTCGACCTCGGCTTCCCGGTGAACGACGACCAGAACCACGGCGTCGAGCTGCACGTCGTCATAGGACCGGATCTGTGAACGCGCCTGCGGACCGCCCCGCCGAACCGAGCGCGCCGCGCCGCCGACGCGGTCGGCGCGTGCTGAAATGGCTCGGTGCGGCCGTGCTCGCGCTGCTGCTCGCGTTCGCCGGCTTCGCCGCATGGCTGCTCGACAGCGACGCCGGCGCGCGCTTCGCGCTCGCGCGCGCGATCGGCGCGATGGACGGCAAGCTCGCGGTCGGCGCCTCGAGCGGCCGCCTGCTCGGGCCGCTGACGCTCGAGCAGGTGCGCTACGTCGACGCCGCGCTCGGCGTCGACGTGAAGATCGCGCGCGTCACGCTCGACCTGAAGCCGCTCGAGCTGTTGTCGCGGCGCTTGCACGTGACGAGCCTCGAGATCGGCGACCTCGACGTCGCGCTGACGACGCTGCCGCCGAAGCCGGAGCCGCCCGCGTCGGCTTCCTCGTTCTCGCTCGCCGCGCCGATCGACGTCGCGATCGACCGGCTCGCGCTGCGCAAGGCCGCGCTCGCGCAGGACGGCCAGCCGCTGTTCGCGCTCGACTCACTCGACTTCGCCGGCGCGTGGACGCAAGGCGGCGCCGTGATCCGGCAGCTCGCGCTGCGCGCGCCGGACGGCAGCGTCGACCTCGGCGGCACCGTGTCCGCGCAGGCCGGCTATCCCGGCCGCGGCGAGACGACGTTCCGCTGGAACGCGGCCGGCCGCACGATCGCCGGCACGCTGAGCGCGACCGGCGACGGCCGGCAGGCGACGCTCGACCTCGCGCTGAACGAGCCGACGCCGGCGCGCGTGCACGCGGTGCTGACGCAGACCGCGACGCTGCCGTGGACCGCGACGATCGAGGTGCCGCGCTTCGATCCGAACGCGCTCGCCGAAGGCATCTCGCTGCACGCGGTCGCGCTGTCGCTGACCGGCTCCGGCGACATGCGACACGGCGACCTCGCGGCGACCGTCGATCTCGATCAACACCGCGTGCAGCTTCAGCCGCTGCGTTACGCGCTCGACGGAAAGACGCTGAAGATCGACGCGCTGACGCTGAAGTCGCCGGAAGCCGCCGGCGCGCTGAACGCGAACGGCACGGTGCAGCTCGACGCGAAACCGCTCTCGGCGACGCTCGCGCTCGACTGGGACGGCGTCGAGCTGCCGGCCGACCTCGTCGGCCAGCCGTTGGCGACGCACGGCAAGCTCGACGCGAGCGGCAGCGCGGCGGCATTTCACGCCGAGGGCGCGCTGTCGATCGGGCCGCCCGGCAAGCTGTCCGACCTCGCACTGAACGTCGACGGCACGCCGGAGCGCATCGCGCTGAAGCAGCTCGCGCTGAAGCAGGCGAACGGCGGCCTCGACGCCCAGGGCACGGTCACGCTGAAGCCCGCGATCGGCTGGCAGCTGAGCGCGAAGGCGAACCGGCTCGATCCCGGCGCATTCGCGGCCGAGTGGCCCGGTGCGCTCGACTTCGACCTCGCCACCGCCGGCACGATGACGGAGCGCGGCCCCGACGCGACGATCAAGCTCGACCGGCTCGGCGGCACGCTGCGCCGGCGCCCGTTGTCCGGCCACGCGGACCTCGCGCTCAAGCCCGGCTACGTCGTCGACGGCACGCTCGACGTCGCGTCCGGCAACAGCCGCATCGACGTGACCGGCCGCGGCGGCGGCGACCGCACCGATGCGACGATCAAGCTCGCGATCGCCTCGCTCGCCGACTGGGTGCCGGATGCCGGCGGCCGCGTCGACGGCGAGTTCCGCGTGCAGGGCAAATGGCCGAAGCTCGCGATCGCCGGCCACGCCGACGGCGCCGGCATCGCCTCCGGCACGACGCGCATCGGCACGCTGCAGCTGAACGCGAACGTGACCGACCTGCAGCCGCCGCAGGGCACGCTGAACCTGACGCTCGCGAAGCTCACTGCCGGCGGCCTCGCGTTCGACGCGCTGACGCTCGACGGCGGCGGCAGCCAGCGCGCGCACGAGTTGCGCCTCGACGCGACCGGCACGCCGCTGTCGACGTCGCTCGCGCTGTCCGGCGCCGCCGACGCGCAAGGCCGCTGGAACGGCACGCTGAAGAGGCTCGACGTCGCGGTCAAGGACGCGCCGAAGCTCGCGCTCGAGCAGCCGGCGCAGCTCAGCTGGGACGGCAAGCGCTTCCGCGCGAACGAGATCTGCCTCGCCGGCGGCGGACCGAAGCTCTGCGTCGCCGGCAGCGGCGGCGCCGACGGCAGCGCCGACGCGCGCTACCGCATCGAGCAGCTGCCGCTCGCGCTGATCGTGAAGCTCGCCGCGCCGGACGCGCCGCTGCGCGCGGCCGGCGTCATCGGCGGCAGCGGCGACGTGCGCCGCGACGCGAACGGCGCGCTGAACGGCAGCGCGACGATCGGCTCGGACCGGGGCAGCGTCGCCTATCCGGACAACGCCGAGCAGCCGCTGTTGTCCTACACCGGGCTCGCGCTCGACGCGCGGCTGTCGCCGCAGTCGACGCACGCGACGATGAAGGCCGCGCTCGACCACGACGGACGGCTCGACGGCGAGGTGACGCTGTCCGGCGCGCCGGGCAGCGCGCAAGGATTGGCCGGCCGCGTCGACGTCGCGCTGAACTCGCTGAAGTTCGTCGAGCTGCTGACGCCGGACGTCGCCAACGTCGACGGCAAGCTCGTCGCGAACTACACGCTCGCCGGCACGACCGCGGCGCCGCAGCTCGCCGGCGCGCTGACGCTGAAAGGCTTCGCCGCCGAGGTACCCTCGGCCGGGCTCAAGCTGCACGACGGCGACATCGTCGTCAGGGCGACCGACGCCGAGCACATGACGCTCGCCGGCACGCTGAAATCCGGCGACGGCACACTGACGCTCGCCGGCAGCGGCGGCACCGGCGCGAACGCGCCGTTGCACGCGACGATCAAGGGCGCGAACTTTCTCGCCGCGGACATCCCCGGCGCGAAGGTCGTCGTCTCGCCGGACCTGACCATCGACCGCGGCGCCGAGAACCTGACCGTCGGCGGATCGGTCACGATCCCGAAGACGGACGTCGACCTGTCGAAGCTGCCCGGCGGCGGCGTCGCGAAGACGTCGCCGGACGTCGTCGTCGTCGACGCCGGCACGCCGGAGGCCGGCAAGCCGCTGCCGGTCGTCGTCGCGGTCAGGGTCGAGCTCGGCAGCGACGTCAAGCTGATCGGCTACGGCTTCGACGGCAAGATCGCCGGCCAGCTCGCGGTCGACCAGCGCCCCGGGCGGCTCGCGACCGGCACCGGCACGCTGAACGTCAGCGGCACGTACAAGGCGTACGGCCAGGACCTGACGATCGAGACCGGCCGCGTGCTGTTCGCCGGCACCTCGCTCGACAATCCGGGCCTCGACATCCGCGCCGTGCGCAAGATTCTCGGCGCTTCGCAGGGGCTCGGCGACGACACCGTAACCGCCGGCCTGCAGATCCGCGGCACCGCGCTGGTGCCGGTGCTGACGGTGTTCTCCGAACCGGCGATGGAGCAGTCCGAGTCGCTCTCGTACCTGATCACCGGCAAGCCGCTGTCGGGCCTGAAAAGCGGCGAAGGCGACATGCTCGGCAGCGCCGCGCAGGCGCTCGGCTCGGCCGGCGGCGACCTGCTCGCGAAGAGCGTCGGCGCGCGCGTCGGCGTCGAGGCCGGCGTCGCCGACAGCACCGCGCTCGGTGGCAGCGCGTTCACGGTCGGCAAGTACCTGTCGCCGAAGCTGTACCTGAGCTACAGCGTCGGCCTGTTCACGCCGGGCGAGGTCATCACGCTGCGTTATCTTTTCAGCAAGCGCATCAACTTCGAGGCGCAGAACGCGACGACCGGCAACCGCGCCGGCATCAACTACCGCTACGAGCACTGAGGCCGCACGTGGACCGCGCGCGCGAGATCGAGCGGCTGCGCGACGTGCTCGAGCGACGCTCGTCGCCGCCGCTCGACATGCTGCTGATCGTCGCGTCGACCGGCGGCGGCGGCTTCCTCGCCTCGGCCGCGATGCTGCGCGCCGGCCTCGCGTCGATCGCATTGCGCTACGCGCTCGCACTGTGCGTCGCGTACGCGGCGTTCCTCGCGCTGCTATGGCTCTGGCTGCACGTGCGCGCGCGCGAGCACCGTGGCTTCGTCGGCGACGGGGCGGGCGCGACTGCGACTGCGACTGCGACAGTCAACCACGGCCAGACCGGCGAGCGAGCCGGCCCGTTGGATGCGCTCGATTTCGCGAACTTGCTCGACTTTCCCGGCGCGATCGCGCTGATCGGCTTCATCGCGCTCTGCGCCGCACTGTGGACCGTCGCCGCGGCGCCGACGCTGCTCGCCGAGCTGCTGCTCGACGCGCTGCTCGCGGCCGGCCTGTACCGACGCCTGCGCCGCGGCGAATCGCGACACTGGCTCGAGACCGCGCTGCGGCGAACCGCGCGGCCGTTCGTGCTGACGCTCGCCGGACTCATCGCATTCGGCCTCGGCGCCGCGCATTGGCGGCCCGACGCGCGCTCGATCGGCGAGATCGTGCATCCGGCGCCGCGCGACGAATCCGCCGAATGAATCTGCGGCGACGCCGCGCATAGGAGATCGGCGCATGAACGATGCCGCCCGCGAATCCCTGCTCGAACGCAGCTGGCGCACGAACGCGCCAGCCTCGACCAACGCCGTACGCGAGCAGCGGATCGCGAGCCGGCGCGCCGGCACCGACCAGGCGATCGTCGACGCGGTGTGCGCGACCGGCGCGGTCCGCGTGCTCGACGCCGGCTGCGGCGAAGGCTGGCTCGCGCGCGCTCGCCGCGGCCGGCTGCGACGTCGTCGGCGTCGACGCAAGTCCGGAGCTTATCGCCGCCGCGCGCGGCGCCGGCGGCGCGCGCTTCGAGATCGCGTCGTACGCGGACCTCGCCGGCTTGCGCGATGCGCTCGGCGCGTTCGATGCGGTCGTCTACAACTTCGCGCTGCTCGGCGAGGACCTGCGTGCGCCGTTCGCCGCCGCGCATCGCCTGCTGCGCGACGGCGGCGCGCTGCTCGTGCAGACCGTGCACCCATGGGCCGCCTGCGGCGACGCGGCGTACGCCGACGGCTGGCGCAGCGAGACCTTCGCCGCGTTCGGCGGCGAGTTCCGCGCCGAGATGCCGTGGTATTTCCGCACATTGGCGTCTTGGCACGACGCGATCCGCACGGCCGGCTTCCGCGTCGAGCGCTGGCTCGAGCCGGCCGACCCGGCGACCGGCAAGCCGCTGTCGCTGCTCGCGCACGCGGTCCGATAGGCCGCCGCGATCCGGTATGCTGAGCCCGGCACGGCCGCGCACGGTTTCCCATCGTCATGAACCCGCCCGCCCCGAACGACGATGCCGCGCCGCGCGAGCGCTACGCGCTCGAAGCCGGCCTCTGCATCCACATCTTCACCGCGTCCGCCGCGAAGGTCGGCGTCTGCCTGACCGTGATCGGCCTGATTCGCGTCGTCGTCGTGACGACGAAAGTCGGTACCGTCGCTGACGACCTCCTCGCCGCCGACGCGACGCTGTTCATGGTTTCGTGCCTGCTCGCGTACTGGGCGCTCCGCGCGCGCGGCGGACGCCGCGTCCACCGCATCGAGCGCGCCGCCGACGCGATCTTCCTGGTCGGGCTCATACTGATGACCGCGGTGTGCGGAGTCATTACCTGGGCGATTTTGTAGATCGAAGTCGGGTCGGGAAGCGCTTCGGCAATGTTCTACGACGATTCGTACGGCGACGCCGGGTGTTCGTAGCGCAAAGCGGTGATCGCCCCCGGAGCGTCATTCGCCAGGTGCCGGCTACAGCCTGAGCCGGGTAACGCCTGAAAACGAGGTTCCGGCGATTCTGCGCCTGAACTCGATCGATCGTCTTCCGGCATGGTGTCGTTGACGAACTGCACCGCATTCACTGCAACAGTTCTCCTCAATCCATTCTTCGAGTTTCTTAATTGCAACCTTCAAACTCTCCATCTCTCCAAGATGCGCTGGCAGCGGTCCGCGCCGATCATGGAGCGAAATCCGTGGTGAGACCGCACACCTCGGGCTGAGACCGAATACGTCCGCAGAGACAATATCCTCGCGGCCGATGTGAAGCCACGTCACGGCGAACGCCGCGGCATCCTGCAGCCTCGACGTACGCGAGCCGGCTTCGACACAGGCACGGCCGCGCCGCGCGTCAGAACGCGCCGTCGGCGGCGGCCGCGAGCCACTGCTTCAGCGGCGGCAGGCGCTCGACCGCGGCGAGGCCGAGGCCGCGCAATGCGGCGAGCGGCGGCGCGCTCGCGCCGAACGCGCGTCCGATCGCGTCGAACGCGCACGCGGCGAGCGCGTTCTCGCTGCGCCGCTCGCGTTCGTAGCGGCGCAGCACGTGCGCGGCACCGAGGTCGACGCCGCGCCGGCGCGCCGTGCGCAGTGCGTCGCGCAGCGCGCGCGCGTCGCGGAGGCCGAGGTTCATGCCCTGCCCGGCCAGCGGATGCACGACGTGCGCGGCGTCGCCGGCGAGCACGCAGCGGCCGGCGACGTAGCGTGCGGCGAGCCGCCGGCGCAGCGGGAACGCCGCGCGCGCGGTCGCCGCTTCGATCGCGCCGAGCCGGAAGTCGAACGCGGCGCCGAGCTCGGCACGGAACGCGTCGTCGTCGAGCGCGAGCACGCGCGCGGCGTCGGCCTCGGGCAACGACCAGACGATCGAGCTGCGCCCGTCGGCGAGCGGCAGGAACGCGAGCGGTCCGCCGGGCAGGAAGCGCTGCCATGCGGTCGATTCGTGCGCGCGCGTGGTCGCGACGTGCGCGACGATCGCGCGCTGCCCGTAGTCGCGTCCGGCGAACGCGATGCCGAGGCGCTCGCGCAACGGCGATTCCGCGCCGTCGGCGGCGACCAGCAGCGGCGCGCGCAGGCGCGTGCCGTCGGACAGCGACACGGCGACGCCGGACGTGGCCTCGTCGAGGTCGGCGACGACGGCCGGGTGCAGCACGCGCGCGCGCGGCTCCGCGGCGAGCGCGTGCCAGAGCACGTGCTGGATCAGCCGGTTCTCGACGATCCAGCCGAGCGCGGCGCGGCCCTCGTCGGCCGCATCGAAAGCGAGTTCGCCGGGCGCCGCCGCGTCCCATACGCGCATGCGGCGGTAGGCGGACGCACGTGCCTCGCCGATGGCCGTCCAGACGCCCAAGTCGGCGAGCAGGTCGCGCGCGTCGAGCGCCAGCGCGACGACGCGCAGATCCAGCTCCTGCTCCGGCCGCCACGGCGCCGGCTCGCGCGCCTCGACCAGGGTGACCTCGAAGCCGTCGCGCGCCAGCGCCAGTGCCAGCGCGCCGCCGACCGCGCCGGCGCCGACGACCATCGCGTCGGAGCGGCCGCGCCGGCCGGTACGCGCCGTTTCGGCTGGGAACGCGGAACCGCTCACGGCTCGAGCGCCAGCGCCGGCGCGTCGCCGCGGTAGCCCATGCCGCGCAGCGCGAAGCGCCGCTTGAGCGGGCCGATGCGGTCGAGCGCATGCAAGCCGAGCGAGCGGGCGAGGCGCAGCGGCAGGGCTTCGTGCGCCATCACGCGCACGAGATCGTCGCTGAACGACGTCGTCGCGGCGCGATCGGGGGCGCAGCGCGCAGCGTAGCGCGCGAGCCGTGCCGCGTCGCCGGG
>DASWOS010000469.1:0-6332 GCA_036398645.1 Dokdonella sp.
GCGGCCAGCGGCACCGATGCCTCGCGCCACTGGCCGGCCGCCGGCGCGCCGCCGGCGACGTACGCGTCGAAGTCGACGCTCGCGATCGTGCCGGCGGCGCTGTTCTGCAGGAACAGCGTCAGCGCCTGACCGCCGGCGGCGCCGCCGTGCACCCACAGGTGCAGCGTCGGATAGGCGGTCAGTGCGAGCGCGCCGCCTTCGTGGAAGAACGACACCGAGTTGTAGTCGTCGCCGTCGAGGCGGATCGAATACGTGCCGGCGTGCACCGGCGCGACATTCGCGAAGTCGCTGCCGCCGCCGTAGGAATAGTCGGCGAAGCCGTTGCGCAGCGCGTCGTCGTAGACGACGAGGCTGCCCGCGCGCGCAGCGGCGGCGAGCCCGAGCGTACATGCGGCGGCGAGGCGGGCGGGGCGAAGGGCGAAGGGTCGTCGGTCGGGGCGCATCGGAGGTCTCGGGTCGGTCGTGAAGGGGATGTGCGCGGATGCCGCGCGCACGTCGAGCGGCGCAGCGCGCGGCGAATCGCGCGGGACGGGCGGCGTGCCGGCGGGACCGCCGCGGACGATCGCATCGCCGAAGCGTTCGTGCCCGCCGTTCGTCGCGAACGATGGGCCGATCGCCGCCGGCACGCAGCGGTCGCCGGCGTGCGCGAGCTTGCTCGCCGCCAGCGAGCGCGGGCTCGCGGTCGCGCCGGCCGCCGCCGCGTCGAGCCGGCGCCGCCGGCGCGCGCCGTGGCCGGTCGTCTCGACGACGAGCGATGCGATGCGTCCGAGCTCGCGCATGATCCGTCCCCCCGAGCCGTGCTGCCGCTGCGGCGCACGGTCGCTCCGCGTCGGCGCATGCGCCGCCCGCAGGAGCGGTTACGCCGTTCCGCGGCGGCGACGGACATCGCGGCCGCGCCGCGCGGCTGCGCAGCGTGCGGGCGGAACGGCGCGCGGATAAAATCCCGGGTCCGCACGCCGGTCCGCCCGGACCGCGCCGTCACGCCGGCCGCCTCGCGCCCCGGCCCCACGAGGAACACCATGAACCCGCTGAACGACATCCTCGATCAGGACCTCGATCCGGCCGAGACGCAGGAGTGGACCGACGCGCTGAAGGGCGTCATCAACGCCGACGGCACCGGTCGCGCGCACTATCTGATCGAGCGCATGGTCGACGAGACGCGCCGCGCCGGCGGCTATCTGCCGTTCGACATGACGACGGAATACGTCAACACGATCCCGCCGCATCTCGAGGCGCGCACGCCGGGCGATCCGGCGATGGAATGGCGCATCCGCTGCCTGATCCGCTGGAACGCGATGGCGATGGTCGTGCGCGCGAATCGCAAGCCCGGCGAGCTCGGCGGCCACATCGCGAGCTTCGCGTCGTCGGCGACGCTGTACGACGTCGGCTTCAACCATTTCTGGCGCGCGCCGAGCGAAGGCCATCCGGGCGACCTCGTGTTCTTCCAGGGCCATTCCAGCCCCGGCGTCTACGCGCGCTCGTTCCTCGAAGGCCGCATCGACGAGGATCAGCTCGACCATTTCCGCATGGAGGTCGCCGGCGCCGGGCGCGGCCTGTCGTCGTATCCGCATCCGTGGCTGATGCCGGAGTACTGGCAGGTGCCGACCGTGTCGATGGGACTCGGTCCGCTGCAGGCGATCTACCAGGCGCATTTCATGAAGTACCTCGAGCACCGCGGCCTGATCGCGCCGAGCGATCGCAAGGTCTGGTGCTTCCTCGGCGACGGCGAGACCGACGAGCCGGAGTCGCTCGGCGCGATCTCTCTGGCCGGACGCGAGCGCCTCGACAATCTGATCTTCGTCGTCAACTGCAACCTGCAGCGGCTCGACGGGCCGGTGCGCGGCAACGGCAAGATCATCCAGGAGCTCGAAGGCGTGTTCCGCGGCGCCGGCTGGAACGTCATCAAGGTCATCTGGGGCAGCTACTGGGACCCGCTGCTCGCGCGCGACACCAAGGGCGTGCTGCGCAAGCTGATGATGGAGACCGTCGACGGCGAGTACCAGAACTGCAAGGCGTTCGGCGGCGCGTACACGCGCGAGCACTTCTTCGGCAAGTACCCGGAGACGCGCGAGATGGTCGTCAACCTGTCCGACGACGACATCTGGCGGCTGAACCGCGGCGGCCACGATCCGCACAAGGTCTATGCGGCGTACCACGAGGCGGTCGCGACGACCGGCATGCCGACCGTGATCCTCGCGAAGACGGTCAAGGGCTACGGCATGGGCGCGGCCGGCGAGTCGCAGAACCCGACCCACCAGCAGAAGAAGCTCGACAACGACGCGGTGCGCGCGTTCCGCGACCGCTTCAACATCCCGGTGCCGGACGACAAGATCGCCGAGGTGCCGTACTACCACCCGGGCAAGGACTCGCCGGAGGTGCAGTATCTGCTCGAGCGGCGCAAGGCGCTCGGCGGCTTCCTGCCGCAGCGGCGCACGAAGAGCGCGTCGATCGCGGTGCCGGACCTGTCCGCGTTCGAGCAGATCACGAAGAGCACCGGCGAGCGCGAGATCTCGACGACGATGGCGTTCGTGCGCGGCGTCAACCTGCTGCTGCGCGACAAGCGGGTCGGCCCGCGCCTGGTGCCGATCGTCGCCGACGAGGCGCGCACGTTCGGCATGGAGGGCATGTTCCGCCAGATCGGCATCTATGCGCCGTTCGGCCAGAAGTACAAGCCGGTCGACGCGGACCAGCTGATGTACTACCGCGAGGACATCAAGGGCCAGGTGCTGCAGGAAGGCATCAGCGAGCCCGGCGCGATGAGCGCCTGGATCGCCGCGGCGACGAGCTACTCGGTCAGCGACGTGCCGATGCTGCCGTTCTACATCTACTACTCGATGTTCGGCTTCCAGCGCATCGGCGATCTCGCCTGGGCCGCCGGCGACATGCGCGCGCGCGGCTTCCTCGTCGGCGGCACCTCGGGCCGCACGACGCTGAACGGCGAGGGCCTGCAGCACGAGGACGGCCACTCGCACCTGCTCGCCGGCGCGATCCCGAACTGCCGCGCGTACGATCCGACGTTCGCGTACGAGGTCGCGGTGATCCTGCAGCACGGCGCGAAGCGCATGCTCGAGGAGCAGCACGACGAGTACTACTACGTCACCGTGATGAACGGGAACTACGTGCATCCAGACATGCCGGCCGGCGTCGACGGCGACATCATCAAGGGCATGTATCTGCTGCGCGACGGCGATCGTGCGCCGCCGTCGAACCTGCCGACCGCACAGGCGAAGAGCGACAAGCCCGGTCGCGGCGAGGTGCCCGAGACCGACGGACCGCCGCCGAAGGAAACGCGCGCCGACCCGAAGACGACGACGAACGGCAACGGCGCCGCGGCCGCACGCGCGGCCGGCGCGTCGAAGACGAAGAAGGAGCGCATCCCGCGCGTGCAGCTGCTCGGCGCCGGCACCGTGCTGCGCGAGGTGCTCGCCGCGGCCGAGCTGCTCGAGAAGGAGTTCGGCGTCGTCAGCGACGTCTGGTCGTGCCCGAGTTTCTCCGAGCTTCGTCGCGACGGCTTCGAGGTCGAGCGCTGGAATCGCCTGCACCCGATGGAAGCGCCGCGCAAGGCGCACGTGACGGCCTGCCTCGAAAGCCGGCCCGGACCCGCGGTCGCCGCGACCGACTACGTGCGCGCCGTCGCGGACCAGATTCGCGCGTTCCTGCCGGACGGCAAGCGCTACGTCGTGCTCGGCACCGACGGCTTCGGTCGCAGCGACACGCGAGCGAATCTGCGCGCGTTCTTCGAAGTCGATCGCTATTGGATCGCGCATGCGGCGATCGCCGCGCTCGCCGCCGAGGGCAAGATGAACCCCGAGGACGTCGCGCGCGCGATCAAGCAATGGAAGCTCGACCCCGAGAAGCCGAATCCGGTCACGGTCTGAATCGGCCGCACGCCGCGGCGAGGCCGTAGCCGCCGGCTTCAGCCGCGGCCGCCGCCGCGCTCACGCCCGCAGCGGCCGTGCACGCCGTTCCGTCCCGAGCGGAACGTCGCCGCGCGGCCGCCGCAGCGTTCGCTAATCGCAGCGGCGCTCGACGACGGTCTCGGTGTCGTTGCGCTGGGTGCTCTTCTGCACCTTGTTGCCGACCACGCCGCCGCCGATCGCGCCGGCCGCCGTCGCGGCGGTCTTGCCCTTGCCCTTGCCGAACTGATGTCCGATCACGCCGCCGGCGACGGCGCCGATCGCGGTACCGGCGATGCGGTGCCGGTCCTTCGGCTCCTTCTGGCGCGTCACCTCGACGTCGCGGCAATTGCGCGGCGTGTCGTAGTAATCGCGGTCCTGCGCGGGCGCGGCCGACGCCGGGGCGGCGTAGGCCGCCGTCGCCGCAACCGCCGCGAACAGCCATCGAATCTGCGTTTTCATGACGACCTCCTGCACGTTTCGCCCAGTCGACGCGTCCATCTTCGGCCGTCGAGCGTGTAGCGCGCTTGAACACCGGATCGTGGCTTCAGCCGCGGTTTCGTTTCGCCGCATCGCCGCGATTGACGAGGCCGGTACCCGCTTCGATGATGCGCGGATGCCCGTCCGCGCGCGCCTCCTCTGCCTGCTGCTGCTGCTCTGCTGTGCGTTGCCGACGCTCGCGCAGACGCCGGATTCCGCTAAGGCGTTCGACGACGCGCGCCAGCAGCTCGACGACATCCGCAAGCAGCTCGCCGCCGGCGACAGCGACGAGCACCGGCTCGACGAGGCGAAGTTCGGCGAGTTCCGCGACGCGGTCGCCGCGATCGCCGCGCAGGCCGACGCGCTCGTCGCCGACCGCGCGCCGAGGCTCGAGGCGCTCGAGGCGCGCCGGAACGAGCTCGGCCCGGCGCCGCCGAAGGGCACGCCGGAGGCGCCGGACATCGCGGCGCAGCGCGCCGACATCGACAAGCAGCGCGCCGCGCTCGACGCCGAGATCAAGCGCGCGAAGCTGCTCGCGGTCGACAGCCAGCAGCTCGCCGCGCAGATCGCCGAGGCGCGCCGCGCGAACTTCCAGGCGACGCTGTCGACGCGCACGCCGTCGCCGCTGACGCCGGCGTTCTGGCATCAGGTCGGCGGCTCGCTCGGCGGCGACGTCGCGCGCATCGCGGGTCTGCGCGACGGCCTGCGCGCGGCGCTCGCCGACGCGTTCGCCGCGGACAACCTGCCGTTCGCGCTCGGCGGCCTCGTGCTCGGCGTGCTGCTGATCGGCGCCGGGCGCTGGTGGGTCGGCCGCTGGCTGATGCGTGCGACCGCCGACCGCGTGCCGCAAGGGCGGCTGCGGCGCTCCGCGCTCGCGTTCGCGCGCGTCGTCGTCACGACCGCGCTGAACGGCGGCGGCGCGCAGCTCGTCGTGACCGGGCTCGACTGGCACGGCGCGTTCACCGAGGTCGAGCGCGAGCTCGCGCACACGCTCGTCGTCGCGGTCGCGTTCGGCGGCTTCGTCGCCGCGCTCGGCCGTGCGCTGCTGTCGGCGCAGCGGCCGTCGTGGCGGCTCGCGCCGATTCCGGACGAGGTCGCCGAGCGCCTGCGCGCGCTGCCGGCGCTGCTCGGCGTGGCGCTCGCGTTCAGCCTCGTGCAGCGGCAGCTCAACACGCTGATCGGCGCGAGCCTCGCCGCGACGATCACCGGTACGCTCGCGGTCGCGGTGATCTATGCGCTGCTGATCGGCTGGGGCCTGCTGCGCGTCGGCGCGCGCAGCGAGAGCGAGAAGCCGCGTCCGCGCTCGCTGCTGGTCGGCGTCGGCTTCGCCGCGCTCTGGATCGGCGTCGTCGCGGCGCTGCTCGCCGCGGTGCTCGGCTACGTCGCGCTCGCGCACCAGATCGCGCGGCAGATGGTCGGCTTC
Organism: Dokdonella sp.; assembly: GCA_036398645.1. Classification (GTDB taxonomy): domain Bacteria; phylum Pseudomonadota; class Gammaproteobacteria; order Xanthomonadales; family Rhodanobacteraceae; genus Dokdonella_A. The sequence continues at coordinate 5,800 of DASWOS010000469.1, forward strand.
GGCCTGCTCGTCGCGACGCTGTATCTCGCCGTGCATCTGCTCGAGGACCTCTGCGCGACGGCTCTGTCCGCACGCTCGCGCTGGGCGCACGAGGCGCTCGGCGTCGATCCGCGCGTGCTCGACCAGTTCGGCGTGCTCTGCTCCGGCGTGCTCCGCGTCTGCGCGTTCGCGCTCGCGCTGTTCGCGCTGCTGCGGCCGTTCGGCACCGACCCCGGCGACTTCGTCGCGCCGGTCGGCAAGATCGGCGCCGGCTTCAGGATCGGCGAGATCGCGCTGACGCCGGACGCGCTGGTCGGCGCGGCCCTGGTGTTCCTGCTCGGCGTCGCCGCGTTGCGCACCGTGCAGCGCTGGCTGCTCGACCGCTACCTGCCGACGACGCGGCTCGACGCCGGCATGCGCAGCTCGGTCACGACGCTGCTCGGTTACGTCGGCGGCATCGTCGTGTTCGCGCTCGCGCTGTCCGCGCTCGGCCTCAGCGTCGAGCGCATCGCCTGGGTCGCGAGCGCGCTGTCGGTCGGCATCGGCTTCGGCCT
>DASWOS010000470.1:0-1973 GCA_036398645.1 Dokdonella sp.
ACACCGGCGCGTCCGCGCGATCGTCGCCGACCGGCCACTGCGCGAGGTGCACGTGCTCGCCGACCTGCACCGCGACGCGCCGGTCCGGATCGGCATTCGGGCGGAACCCGCGCAGCGCGCTCCACGGGTCGGCGCCGACCGGCGGCAATACCGCCGCGGCGGCGCGCGCGAGCAGCGCCGGCGACGGCTCCGCGGCCGGCACGAGCGCGTCGATGTGGCTGGCGATGAAGCCGGTGTCGATGCGCCCGGCGACGAAGTCCGGATGCGCCGCGGTGCGCGCGAGGAACGCCGCGTTCGTGCGCACCGGCCACGCCTGCACCTCCGCGCAGGCCGCGGCGAGGCGCCGCGCGGCCTGCTCGCGATCGGCCGCGTGCACGATCAGCTTGGCGATCATCGGATCGTAATGCGGCGAGACCTCGCCGCCCTCCTCGACGCCGGCGTCGACGCGCACGTCGGCCGGGAAGCGCAGCCGGCGCAGCGGCCCGGTCGACGGCAGGAAGCCGCTGGCCGGGTTCTCCGCGTAGAGGCGCGCCTCCATCGCCCAGCCGTCGATCGCGAGCTGTTGCTGACGGCACGGCAGCGGCTCGCCGGCGGCGACGCGGAGCTGCCACTCGACGAGGTCCTGACCGGTGATCGCCTCGGTGACCGGGTGCTCGACCTGCAGGCGCGTGTTCATTTCCATGAACCAGATGCGGTGCGCTCTCAGCCCCTGCGCGCCGTCGGCGATGAACTCGACGGTGCCGGCGCCGACGTAGTCGACCGCGCGCGCGGCCTCGATCGCGGCCGCGCAGACCGCCGCGCGCGTGGCCGCGTCCATGCCCGGCGCCGGCGCCTCCTCGATGACCTTCTGGTGGCGCCGCTGCAGCGAGCAGTCGCGCTCGAACAGGTGCACGACATTGCCGTGCGTGTCGCCGAACACCTGCACCTCGACGTGGCGCGGATTGGCGACGTATTTCTCGAGCAGCACGCGGTCGTCGCCGAACGCGGCCGCAGCCTCGCGCCGGCAGCCGTCCAGCGCGTCGGCGAAGCCGGCCGCCTCGTCGACGCGGCGCATGCCCTTGCCGCCGCCGCCGGCGACCGCCTTGATCAGCACCGGATAGCCGATCGCGTCCGCCTCGCGGCGGAGCCGCGGCGCGGACTGCTCGTCGCCGAGATAGCCCGGCGTCACCGGCACGCCGGCCGCCTGCATGCGCCGCTTGGCTTCGTCCTTGCGCCCCATCGCGCGGATCGCCGCCGGCGGCGCACCGACCCAGATCAGGCCGGCGCCGAGCACCGCCTCGGCGAACGCGGCGTTCTCGGACAGGAAGCCGTAGCCCGGATTGATCGCGGCCGCGCGCAGGTCGTGCGCGGCCTGCAGCACGCGCTCGACGCAGAGATAGCTCTCGCGCGCCGGCGCCGCGCCGATGCACGCGGCCGCATCGGCCTCGCGCACGAACGGCATGCCGGCGTCGGCTTCCGAATACACGGCGACGGTGCGCACGCCGAGCCGGCGTGCGCTGCGGATGATGCGGCGCGCGATCTCGCCGCGGTTCGCGATCAGGAGGCTTTCGAACATGCGGACTCGGAATCCTGGTGGGACGTGCGCTGCGCCGCGCACGCATCCGCGCGGCGGGCCGTGACGACGAATGCAGGCGACGGACGAGCGGCCACGGTGGGCCCTACATACGGAACACGCCGAACCGCGGCGCGGCCGCGATCGGCGCGTTCAGCACCGCGGCGAACGCGAGGCCGAGCACGTCGCGCGTCTGCACCGGATCGACGATGCCGTCGTCCCAGAGCCGCGCGGTCGCGAAGTACGGATTGCCCTCGCGCTCGTAGACCTCGCGGATCGGCGCCTTGAACGCCTCGAGCTGCTGCGGCGTCCAGTTCGGCGCGTCGCGGTGCACGGTCGCGAGCACCGAGGCGGCCTGCTCGCCGCCCATGACCGAGATGCGCGCGTTCGGCCAGGTGAACAGGAAGCGCGGGCCGTACGC
>DASWOS010000471.1:0-6027 GCA_036398645.1 Dokdonella sp.
ATGGCTGATGATCCGCGGCCTGCGCACGCTGCCGATCCGCATGGAGCGCATCGCGGCGACGACGCGCGAGGTGCTCGCGTTCCTCGAAGCGCACCCGCGCGTGCGCCGCGTCTACTCGCCGCACGCGGCGGCGAATCCGCAGCTCGGGCTCGGCGAGCGCCAGCTGCGCGGCGCGAGCGGGTTGCTGACGATCGATCTCGACGTCGACGGCGTCGCCGCGGTCGAACGCTTCTGCGACGCGTTGCAGCGGTTCCTGATGACGGTGTCGTGGGGCGGCTACGAGTCGCTCGCGTTCCCGGTCTGCGCGGTGTTCCCGGCCGATGCGCCGCTGCGCTCCGGCAGCGGCGTGCCGCTCAGCCTCGTGCGCCTGTCGATCGGGCTCGAGGACGCCGACGTGCTGATCGCGGACCTCGACGCTGCGCTCGCGCGGCTGTAGCGACGCGTCAGGCGCGTGCGCCGAACGCGTGCCACGCGAGCGCCGCGCCGGCCGCGACGAGCGCGATCAGCAGCAGCGCGGCGGCGTTCAGCGCGAGCGCGATCCGCGCCGCGGCCGCGCCGCGCCGGATCCGCGTGTCGTGCAGCACGCGTGCCGACGCGAGCGGCCAGCGCCGTTCCTCGAGGATGCGTCGGGCGAGCCGCGCCGCGTAGCCGGCGAGCAGCAGCACGCAGACACCGCAGGCGATCAGCGCGAGGCGGATCCAGCGCCGCAGCGAAGCGACGAGCAGGTCCGCCGGCATCGCGTCGGCGACGCGCGCGAGCCAGGCGTGGAACGCGAACGCGAGCACGCAGGCGCCGAGCGCGGCGAGCGTCAGCACGACGGCGCTCCGCCGGCGCAGGTGCGGATCGGCGCGCTGGATGTCGGCGTCGGCGGCCTTCGCGCTCATGCCGGCACTATAGCGAAGCGGTTCGCGCACTCCGTGCCGCCGGTCGCCGTTTCGCTGCGCCGGTCACCGCGTGACCGCCGGCGTGCGCGCAGCGGCGTCGCGCGCGGCCGGCGGCGTGGCCGACGCCTGCTATGCTTTCGCGAATGAGCCGAGTGCTGCTGACGGCGTCGCTGCTGTCGTCGTTCCTGTGCGCCTGCGCGTCGGCGCCGACGCCGCAGCCGCGCGCACCCGCCGCGAGCGCGGCCGGCGCCGACACGTTCGTCGGCGTGTTCGACGATCACGCGCAGGTCTGGGCGGCGCGCGAGAAGAGTGCGCCGTCGCCGCCGCCGCATTGGGTCGTCGCGATCGAGCCGACGCCGCTCGCGGAGTGGACGCTCTGGCGCGTCCATCTCGATGCGCCGACGCCGCTCGACGCGGTCTGGGCGATGCGCCGCTCGGCCGACGCGCTGCTGCCGCATCGCATGGCGACGAGCGCGGCCGCGCCGGCCGCCGCATTCGATCCGCGCCAATGGACGTCGCTCGATGCGTGCGCGCTCGCGCCGGTCGCCGCCGCCGCCGCCGGCGCCGTGCACCTCGCCGCCGACGCGGCGTCGTGTGCCGCGCTCGCGCCGGCGCTCGGCGTGCAGGCCGCGCTGCTGCCGCTCGAGGTCGAGCGCGAAGGCGAGTGGCTGCACCTGCGCTTCTACGCCGATCAGGCGCGCGGCGCCGGCGCCCGCGACGATCTGCGCAAGGTGCGCTTCTATGCGGGCTGGGCCGCGCTGAACGGCGCCGGGCCGACTGCGCCGCCGAACGCCGACTGGCACATGGACCGCGGCCTGCGGCTCGGCAACGAAGGCGGCCGCGCGGAGCTGCGCTGGCGCGACGGCTCTGCGTCGGGCTATTCGCTGACGCTCGAGCGGCTGACGTACCGCGCCGGCGACGTGCCGGCGCTGAAGCTCGCGATCGTCGCCGACGCGAACGGGCAGAGCCTCGCCTACGCCTGGGCGAACGCGGACGCGACGCGCATCGGCATCAATCTCGGCTGGGTCCAGGTCGGCCTCGAGGTCGAACCGAGCGCGCCGACGCGCTGAGCGGCACCGCCGCGGCGGCGACGTCGCGCGCGCGGATCGGCGCCGATGCGATCACGGGCGCACGGGCACACGCGCAGCGGAACCGCTGCGGCATGCGCGGCGAGAACGAGGCGCGCGCCAGCCATGCTGCACCGGGCGCTCGTTGCCGAACCGGGAGCGGCGCGCACGCCGGCGCTTCGTGCCGCGCGCGCGCCGAAAATCCATGAATCCGCCACACGAGCGCCGCAGCGCCGCAGCAGAGTCGCGGCGACGTTCTCCTCGATCGGTGCCCGCACGATGACTCGCATACGGATCCTCATGGCGGCGGTGATCGCGGCGGCCGCGCTCGCCGGCGGCGCGCGCGCGTCCGCGCAGACGTCGGCTTGGCAGCCGTCCGCCGGACACGTGCAGATTCCGCTCTGGCCGGGCTCGGCGCCCGACGCGACGCGCGTTCCGGGTGAGGAAAAAGGCGTCGGCACGCACAGCGAAGTCGGCGGCCGGCACTGGGCGGCGGTCACCAACGTGACCGTGCCGACGATGACGGTCTATGCGCCGGCCGGCGCGAACACCGGCGCGGCCGTCGTCGTCTTTCCCGGCGGCGGGTTCGAGGTGCTCGCGATGGATCTCGAGGGCACCGAGGTCTGCGACTGGCTGACGTCGCGCGGCATCACCTGCGTGCTCCTGAAGTACCGCGTGCCGAGCCCGCCGTACGACTGGACCTGCGATTGCCGCCCCGACAATCTCGTCATTCCGAAGCCGGCGCTGCAGGACGCGCAGAGAGCCATCGGCCTCGTGCGCGACCGCGCCGCGGAATGGCGCGTCGATCCGCACAAGATCGGCGTGCTCGGCTTCTCGGCGGGCGGCTACCTCGTCGCCGAGATCAGCACGCACTTCGCGCATCGGCTGTACGCGCCGGTCGACGACGCCGACGCGCGCAGCGCGCGGCCCGACTTCGCGATCGCGCTGTATCCGGGGCACCTCGTCCGCCACGGACGGCTGAATCCGAACGTGCCCGTCACCCACGACACGCCGCCGACGTTCCTGCTGCAGGCCGAGGACGACGAGGTCGACGGCGTCGACCAGTCGCTGGTCTACTACGCCGCATTGAAGAAGGCCGGCGTACCGGCCGAGATGCATCTGTACGCGCAGGGCGGCCATGCGTTCGGCCTGCGCCGCACGCGCTTCCCGATCACGGACTGGCCGCACCTGGTCGAGACGTGGCTGCAGACGATCGGCGTCGTCGCGGACTGACGCACGCGCCGCGGCGCCGGTGCCGCGGCCGTGCCGCGCAGCGGCGGCGGAGCGGGGAAGGCGCCGGAAAATTTCGCTCGAACCGCACGCGCGAGGCGCGTGCTCAGACCGCCTCGAAGATTCCCGCCGCGCCCATGCCGGTGCCGATGCACATCGTGACCATGCCGTACTCCTTGCGCCGCCGGCGCAGGCCGTGCACGAGCGTCGCGGTACGGACCGCGCCGGTCGCGCCGAGCGGGTGGCCGAGCGCGATCGCGCCGCCGAGCGGGTTGACCTTGGCCGGATCGAGACCGAGGTCGCGGATCACCGCGAGCGACTGCGCCGCGAACGCCTCGTTGAGCTCGATCCAGTCGATCTGGTCCTTGCCGAGGCCGGCCTGCGCGAGCGCCTTCGGGATCGCCGCGATCGGGCCGATGCCCATGATCTCCGGCGCGACGCCGGCGACCGCGAAGCCGACGAAGCGCGCGAGCGGGGTCAGCCCGTAGGCGCGGATCGCGTGCTCGCTCGCGAGCAGCACGGCGCCGGCGCCGTCGGACATCTGCGACGAGTTGCCGGCGGTCACGCTGCCGCCGTTGCGGAACACCGGCTTCAGCCGCGCGAGCCCTTCGAGGCTCGTGTCCTTGCGCGGACCCTCGTCGGTGTCGATCGTGCGCGTGTCGGCGCGGACCGTGTGCGTGGCGAGGTCCGGATAATGGTCGTCGAGCGCGTACGGCGCGATCTCGTCGGCGAATTCGCCGGCCGCGATCGCGGCGAGCGCCTTTCGGTGCGAGGCGAGCGCGAACGCGTCCTGGTCCTCGCGGCCGACCTTCCACTGCTCGGCGACCTTCTCCGCGGTGATGCCCATGCCGTACGCGATCGCGACGTTCTCGTCGGCGAATGCGACCGGGTTCATCGCGACGCGATGGCCCATCATCGGCACCATGCTCATGCTCTCGGTGCCGCCGGCGAGCATCAGGTCGGCCTCGCCGAGGCGGATGCGGTCGGCCGCCATCGCGATCGCCTGCACACCGGACGAGCAGAAGCGGTTGATCGTGACGCCGGGCACCGACTGCGGCAGCCCGGCGAGCAGCACGCCGATGCGCGCGACGTTCATGCCTTGCTCGGCTTCGGGCATCGCGCAGCCGATGATCGCGTCGCCGATGCGCGCCGCGTCGACGCCGGGCGCGCGCGCGAGCACCGCGCGGATCACGTGCGCGAGGAGGTCGTCGGGCCGCGTGTTGCGGAACACGCCGCGCGGCGCCTTGCCGACCGGCGTGCGCGCGGCGGCGACGATGTAGGCGTCTTGGATCTGCTGGGTCATGGGTCGGTCTCGTTCTCGTGAATCCCGCCTGCGCGGGATTCGAGGTTCGGTCTCGTGCCGAGCGGCGCACGCGCGCCGGCGCGGCTCAGTTGCGCAGCGGCTTGCCGGTCGCGAGCGTGTGCTGGATGCGCTCCTGCGTCTTCGTCGTCTGCGCGAGCTCGAAGAAATGCTTGCGCTCGAGCTCGAGCAGCCATTGCTCGTCGACCTTCGAGCCGCGCTCGATCGCGCCGCCGCAGAGCACGTCGGCGATGCGCGAGGCGATCTCGTAGTCGTGCGCCGAGATGAAGCGGCCCTCGAGCATGTTGACGAGCACCATCTTCAGGCTCGCCGTGCCGACGTCGCCGGCGACGACGATCTCGCGCGCCGGCAGCGGCGGCCGCCAGCCGGCCTCGGCGAGCGAGACGGCGACGCTCTTGGCGACGTGCAGCAGCTCGTACGCGTTGAACACGACGACGTCGCTCTCGCGCAGCAGACCGAGCCGCTTCGCCTCGAGCGCGCTGCCGGCGAGCTTGGCCTGCGCGACGACCTCGAACATGCGCTTGATCGTCGCGTAGACGTCGCCGTCCGCAGCGGCCTCCGCCGCGCGCACCGCGATTTCCTTCAGCCCGCCGCCGGCCGGCAGCAGGCCGACGCCGGCCTCGACGAGGCCGATGTAGCTCTCGAGCGCGGCGACCGTGCGTGCCGCGTGCATCTGGAACTCGCAGCCGCCGCCGAGCGCGAGGCCGCGCACGGCCGCGACGACCGGCACGAGCGCGTACTTGACGCGCAGGCTCGTCGCCTGGAAGTTCGCGATCATCGACTCGAGCCGGTCGATGCGGCCGCCTTGCACGAAGCCGAGCATGCCCTTGAGGTCGGCGCCGGCCGAGAACGGCGCGGACGCGTCGCCGGCCTGCCAGATCACCAGCGCCTTGAGGCCGCGCTCGGCTTCGTCGATCGCACGCTGCAGGCCGTCGAGCACCGCGTCGTTGACCGTGCTCATCTTCGTCTTGAACGAGACGATGCCGACGTCGTCGCCGAGGTGCCACAGGCGCACGCCGTCGTTCTCCCAGAGCGTCGCGCCAGCGTCGAAGCGCTCGCCGAGCAGCGCGTCGGGGTAGAGCTGACGGCGGTAGACCGGATGCGTCGACCGCGGCTCGTCGCGGCCGGAGCGCGGCGAGTACGAGCCGCCGGCGTGGTGCACGCCGTCGACGTCGCGCACCCACTCCGGCAGCGGCGCGCGCCTCATCGCCTTGCCGGCGGCGATGTCGGCGGCGATGCGGTCGGCGATGTCGCGCCAGCCGGCCGCCTGCCAGGTCTCGAACGGGCCGAGCTTCCAGCCGTAACCCCAGCGGATCGCGAGATCGACGTCGCGCGCGGTCGTCGCGATGTCGGCGAGATGGTAGGCGCTGTAGTGGAACAGGTCGCGGAACGTCGCCCACAGGAACGCGGCCTGCGGATCGGCCGACGCGTGCAGCTTCGCGAGCTTCTCGGCCGGATCCTTGGTCGCGAGGATCGCGGCGACCTCGGCCGAGGGCTTCGCGGTCGCCGCGACGTACTCGCCGCG
>DASWOS010000472.1:0-10126 GCA_036398645.1 Dokdonella sp.
CGCATCACTTCGATCAAGAAGAAGGACGGCGTCGCGCCGTTCCCGAAGCGCGACGAGAGCCCGTACGACGCGTTCGGCGTCGGCCATTCGTCGACCTCGATCTCGGCCGCGCTCGGCATGGCGATCGCCGCGCAGCGCAACGGCGACCCGCGCAAGGTCGTCGCGGTGATCGGTGACGGTGCGATGACCGCGGGCATGGCGTTCGAGGCGCTGAACCACGGCGGCGACGTCGATCCGGACCTGCTCGTGGTCCTGAACGATAATCAGATGTCGATCAGCGAGAACGTCGGCGCGATGACGAAGATGCTCGCGCGCTTGATGGCGAGCCGCACGCTGAACCGCATCCGCGAGAGCGGCAAGCGCATGATGAAGCGCGGCTCGTTCCTGTGGCGCTTCGCGAAGCGCTGGGAGGAGCACGCGAAGGGCATGTTCGTGCCGTCGACGCTGTTCGAGGAGTTCGGCTTCCACTACACCGGCCCGATCGACGGCCACGACCTCCCGCAGCTGGTGTCGACGCTGCGCACGCTGAAGGAGCTCAAGGGCCCGCAGCTGCTGCACGTGGTCACGACGAAGGGCAAGGGCTACCGGCCCGCCGAACGCGAGCAGATCGAGTATCACGCGGTCGCGCCGTTCGACCCGCAGGCCGGCGTGGTCAAGAAGCCGGGCCCGGCGAAGCCGACCTACACCGAGATCTTCGGCGACTGGCTCTGCGACATGGCCGCGGCCGATCCGCGCCTGTACGGCATCACGCCGGCGATGCGCGAAGGTTCCGGGCTGGTGCGCTTCTCGAAGGAATACCCGCAGCGCTACTTCGACGTCGGCATCGCCGAGCAGCACGCGGTCACGCTCGCCGCCGGCATGGCCTGCGAGGGCGCGAAGCCGGTCGTCGCGATCTACTCGACGTTCCTGCAGCGCGCCTACGACCAGCTGATCCACGACGTCGCGCTGCAGAACCTCGACGTGACGTTCGCGATCGACCGCGCCGGCCTGGTCGGCCCGGACGGCGCGACGCACGCCGGCAGCTTCGATCTCTCGTACTTGCGCTGTATCCCGAACCTGCTCGTGATGGCGCCGGCCGACGAGGACGAATGCCGCCGCATGCTGACGACCGGCTTCCGCCACGACGGCCCGGCCGCGGTGCGCTATCCGCGCGGCATCGGCACCGGCGCCGCGGTCTCGCGCGAGCTCGACGCGCTGCCGATCGGCAAGGCCGAGCTGCGCCGGCGCGGCCGCGGCGTCGCGCTGCTCGCGTTCGGCGCGATGGTCGCGCCGTGCGCGAAGGTCGCCGACGCGCTCGACGCGACGCTGGTCAACATGCGCTTCGTCAAGCCGCTCGACGAGGCGCTCGTGCTCGCGCTCGCCGAATCGCACGCGGCGCTGGTCACGATCGAGGACAACGCGATCGCCGGCGGCGCCGGCAGCGGCGTCGCCGAGCTCCTGCACGCGCGCGGCGCGACCATGCCGCTGCTGCAGCTCGGCCTCTCCGACCGCTTCCTCGACCACGCGAGCCGCGACGAGCTGCTCGCCGCCGACGGTCTCGACGTGCCGGGCATCGAAGCCGCGATCCGCCGCCGCTTCGGCGACGTGCTCGCCGCGCCGGCGCTGCGCAACGCGGTGTGAGGCTTCGGCGGCGAGCGCCGGCTCGGCCACGCGACGGCGACGTCCGGCACGGTTCGGGTCTGCCAGGCTGAGGCGCCCTCGCCGGCGCGAGTCGAACACGACATATGCTCGTTCGGCGCCACCGGCACGCGAGTGCCGAAATCCGAAACCGGAGCCGGGCATGCGGCCATCGACAGTCGGGCCGGCGCTGATCGCGTGCCTCGCGCTCGTCGGTTCGCCTCTTCCGCTCCGGGCCGGGCCGCATCCGCGGGCCGGACCGCCGGCATCGGCGGCGTCTTCGTAACGAGCGGCGATCCGACGGCGCTCGCGAAGGGGTACCGGGACGTGCTCGGCATCGCCGTCACCCTGGGGCGGGGCGGCGCTTCGCCACGATGCGCCGGGTCACCGCACGCGACGGCGCACTGAAGCCGGCCGTCGCGAAGCGACCGGGCTCCGATCGCGTACTCGACATGCACCGGCCGGTCGGCTCGGGCTCGCCGACTCCTTCGGCTCGTCGCGCGGGCACGCCGCTCACGTCGCCGATCGCCTGATCCGGGCGGGACGCGCCCGCCCCTGACTTCAACGCGCTCTCACGTCCTCGGAGCGCAGCCCCGACAGATCGCGATCCGCGGAGCACACGACCACGTCGTCGAGATCGCCGCATCGCGACACGTCGACGCCGTGCGCGGCCAGATAGCCGCCGACGTCGCCGCTGCTGCGATAGAGGTACAGCACGCCGGGTCGGCCCGCGTTCGCTGCCGCGTCGGCGCGCTCGCGCGCGCAGTCCTTGATCGCGCGGGCGAGATACGCGCTGTTCGTCGGCACGCCCTGCCGCGCCGCGATCCAGTCGATCTCGAGCTCGCGCAGCCGCGTACCCGGGATGCCGTTGCCGAACAGGCCGCCGCACTCGAACGACGGAAACTCGAACACACGGTCGTGCGCCGCGATCAGCTCGGTCCAGCGCGCCACGTCGAGCGTCGCCGGCGCCGCGTGCGCGGTCAGGTCGCGCATCGCAGCCTGCATCGGCTGCACGTCGGCGACCTGCAGCGCCGCGGCGGCCGCGATCAGCAGCGCGCCGCGACGCGTGCCGTAACGAGCGGCGATCGCGGCGAGCACCGCGCCGAGCAGCGCGTAGACGGCGATCCAGACGAAGCGGCCCGAGCCGCGGAACACCGACAGCGCGCGCATCGCGCCGCTCGGCAGCGGCACGCGGACGAGCTCGTGCGCGCCGACGCCGACGCGGTTCGACGCCGCGAACACCAGCAGCGCGGCGACGACCGCGAGCAGCACGCCGTGGCGGCGCAGGTTCGCGCGCGCGTTCCGCAGCGCCGGCAGCGCGAACAGCCCGAGCAGCAGCACGCCGGCACCGAGGTACGCGGTGCCTTCCCACTGGTGCGTGCCCGGCAGGTTCGGCTGGTGCGTGCCGAGCCAGAAGCCGAGCCGCGTGCCCGCGAGCGGCACGAACGGCGCGGCGAGATTCAGCGAGTAGACGCCGTAGTCCGTGAACGGCCGGCCGCCGCCGCGATAGATGCCGCCGACGACCGCGACGAACAGCGTCAGCGCGGCGCTGCCGCCGAGGCGCGCCGCGGCGGCGGCGAGGCTCAGCCGGCGCTCGCGCCACTGGTCGACGACCGTCGCGAACACGAGCGCGGCACACATCACGGCCATGTACGGATGGGTCAGCACCGCGAGCGCCGGCAGCACGCCGAGCGCGACCCAGCCGCGCGCGGACAGGCCGCCGTCGCGCTTCGCGGTCACGTAGCGCTCCAGCGCGATCAGGATCAGGAACTGGCACATCAGCGTCGCATGGCCGTAGCGGATCAGCAGGATCGGCGCATAGCAGAACAGCAGCACCCCGCCGACGCGGCCGGCGACGCCGTCGACGCCGAGCGCGACCAGCAGGCGCAAGGCGCAGACCGCCTGCGACGCGAGGCACAGCGCGACCCAGAGGCCGACGTAGGTCGGCATCCAGCCGCTCGCGCGATAGATCGCCTTCGCCGGCAGCGCGAACAGCGGCAGGCTGTCCGACAGCGAAACCGTCGAGCCTTCGGGATCGTGGTAGTTGCCGACCGCGAACAGCGGCCAGCGCCACTCGTCGCGCGCGTAGTACTGCCAGCCGATCTGCGCGGTCGCGGTGTCGCCCGACGGCTGCTGCCAGTACGGCCCGGAGCCTGCGATGTAGCCCGGCGTCAGGCCGAGCAGCGCGAACGCGACGCCGAGCAGCACCGCGAGCCACGGCCTGTCGGCCGCGCGCCGGAGCGCGTGCCGCATGCGGCCGAGCGAATCCGCGGCACTCATGCGCGCGCCGTCCCGACCGCCGCGGCGACGCACACGCGCGTCACGCGCCGCGTCACGAGGGCATGCTCGCCGACGTGACGCGCTCGCGGCCTTCGAGGTCGCGATGCGTCGCCGCGTCGCGCAGGCCGTGCGCGGCGAACAGCGCGCGCACGCGCGCGCCCTGGTCGAAGCCGTGCTCGACGAGCAGCCAGCCGCCCGGCATCAGGTGCTCCGGCGCGGCGGCGGCGATCGCGCGGATCGCGTCGAGTCCGTCGGCGCCGGATGCGAGCGCGGCGGCCGGCTCGAAGCGCAGGTCGCCGCGCGCGAGGTGCGCGTCGCCGGCGGCGACGTACGGCGGATTCGACGCGATCAGATCGAAGCGGCGCGCGCCGAGCGCGGCGCACCAGTCGCCCTGCGCGAATTCGACGTTGGCGAGGCCGAGCCGCTCGGCGTTCGCGCGCGCGACCGCGAGCGCATCGGCGCTCGCGTCGGTCGCGAGCACGCGCGCGCGCGGCCGCTCGTGCGCGAGCGCGAGCGCGACCGCGCCGGAGCCGGTGCCGAGGTCGGCGACGGCGCACTCGGCGTGCGCCGGCAGCCGCGCGAGTGCGAGCTCGACGAGCCGCTCGGTCTCCGGCCGCGGGATCAGCACGGCCGGCGTCACGCCGAGCTCGAACGACCAGAACGCACGGCGGCCGGTCAGGTACGCGATCGGCACGCCGCGCGCACGCGCGGCGACGAGCTCGGCGAAGCGCGCGCGCTGCGCCGCATCCGGCACGTGCTCCGGCCGTGCGTACAGCCACGCGCGCGTGTGACCGAGCGCGTGCGCGAGCAGGCGCTCGGCGTCGGCGCGCGCCTCGTCGCCGTCGATCCGCGCCGCCGCGTCGGCGAGTAGTCGGCGCACCTCGCTCATACCGGCGGTGGCGGCGCGTCGGTCGCGGCGACGTCGACGAGCGGCGTCGACGCGCCGCGCCAATAGCCGCCGCGCGTCCACGCGGCGAAGCCGCGGCGCAGCCAGCCGACCAGCGCGGCGGCGAGCCACAGCGCCCAGGCCAGCATCGCGAGCCTGTAGGCCCACAGCGGCAGGCTGATCGCGTGGGCGGCCGGCAGCGCGTCGGCGCTGCGGTCGGCGAACCAGCGCAGCGCGTGCGCGCCGGAACCGTCGCCGGTCACGTGCATGTCCGGCAGCCCGAGCAGGCCGTGCTGGATCGAGGCGAACAGGCTCAGCACCGCTGCCGCGGTCAACGCGGCGAGGCCGAGCTGGATCGCGTTGAACCGGTTCGCCGACACCGGCGGCGCGGCGCGCGCGCGCCAGTCGAGCGCGAACAGCCACGCGACGACGACGAGCAGCGCGCCCCACGAGAACGTCGAGAAGCCGAGCCCGAGCAGGACCCAATGCCGCAGCCGCAGCGGCGAGCGGCGCAGCCGCGACAGCGCGAACGCGACGAGCAGCATGACCGCGAGCTCGCTCCAGTACAGCACCGCGGGCCCGGCCGTCGGTCCGCTCGTCGCGAGCAGCCAGCGGTCCTGTGGCAGATCGATGCCGAGCGCGACGTTCGCCGCCGGCAGGCCGAGCGCGACCGCCGGCGTGCGCAGGTCGAACGCGACCGGCGCGGCCTCGCGGAAGCGCACGACGAAGTTCTGCGTGCCGGGCATCAGCGGCAGGCTCAGGCGTCCGTCGCGCGGCCGCAGGTTCAGCATCTCGCCGTCGCGCCTGACGCCGAGCACCTCGGCGCCGGCCGGCAGCACGACGACCTGCTCGCCGCCCTGACTCGCGCGGACGCGCAGCGCGAGCGTCGAATCGGTCGCGCGGCGGCCGACCGCCGCGGTCAGGCTCGCCGCATCGATCGCGCGCGTCGCGCCGGGCGCGGCGGACGGCCGCGCGATCGTGATCGTCAGCGTCTCACCGGGCAGCGGATCGAACTCGAACGTGCGGTAGTCGCGGCCGTCGTCGTCGGCCTCGCGCGCGACACCCGGCACGCCGGCGAACGTCGCGTGCCAAGTCGGGCTGACCACGACCTGCCAGACTTCCGCGTGGTCGACGAGCGGCGGCGCGCTCAGCCGCAGCGTCGTGGCGGTGTCCAGCGTCGAGTTCCAGATCGTCTCGGTCTCGCCGTCGGCGAGCGCGATCGCCGCGTGCGCGTCGGCGACCCGAACGCCCGGCGTCGTCACGTGCTCGCCGGCGAGCAGCGGCAGCGCGAACGTGAAGCCGCCGTCCTTCGGCGCGAGCCGCTCGACGTGCGTGACGGCGGTCCATTCGAGGCCGAGCATCAGCGTGCGACGCACGCGCACGAACGGCGCGAAGCGCTGCGCGGCGCCCGGTGCGCTCGCCGCGCCGTCCGCACGCGAGCGCGCCAGCGTCAGCGTTTCGGTCTGCAGGCGCTCGTCGGCGAGGCCGCTCGCGTCCCAGCCGTCGCCGGCGAAGCGCACGCGCATCGGCCGCAGCGGGAACGCGAGCGCGACGCGGTCGCCGGCCGCGGCGAACGCGAGCTCGACGCGATGCACGCCGCGCGTCAGCGGCACCCACAGCGCGGCGCCGTGGCGCGCGATCGCGTCCTGCGCGACGCCGTCGACGCGCAGCGTGCGCAGCGACAGCGCGCGTTCGTCGAACGGCAGCGGCAGCGCGACGCGCTCGGCCGCGTGCGCCTCGAGCGCGACCTGCATCTCGTCACCGCGTGCGGAGATCTCCGCGGCGGCGAGCGCGGCGCAGTCCGGCGCGCATTTCGGCGGCGCGGTCAGTTGCGTGCGCCATTCATCGAGCAGATCGCGCGGCGGAAACGCCTGCGCGTGCACGACGCGGCCCGGCACGAGCGCCGCGAGCGCGAGCGCGCCGAGCAGCGCCGCCGCCGCGCGCGGCGGCACGGCCGCGCCGAGCAGCGGGCGCAGCAGCCGCACGACGAGCCAGGCGAGCAGCGCGACGAGCACGACGCGCAGCGGCCGCACCAGCCACGGCGGCGCGATCACCAGCCGCACGCTCTGCTCCGGCAGCACCGGCCCGCTCCAGGCCAGCTCGTAGCGGTGGCCAAGGCTCCAGTCCGGCTCGCCGGCACCGGTCTGCACGACGGTGGACTCGCTGTAGTGGTCGATCATGTCCGATGCGCGGATCGGCGCGCCGGTCGCCGTCGTCGTCTTCGGCTCCTCGCCGCCCGCGTCGCGGCGCGCGTCCTGCCGGAGCGTCGGCGCCGCCGGCGCGGGCGGCGGCGGCGCGACCGGCGTGCCTTCCGCGACGCGCTCGGACCCGGGCAGCGGCGGCCGGCGCAGATCGGAGCGGCCGAGGTTCGCGAGCGCGAAGCCGCCGTCGTCCTCGAGCTGCGGATGCAGCGCGTAGCGCAGCTGATCGGCGACGAACGGCAGCGCGGCGAGCACGAGCACGAGCAGCGCCGCGCGCCGCAGCCACAGCGCGGCCGCGGCGAGCCGGCCGGCCGGCAGCGCGCGCGCGGCGAGTGCGAGCGCGATCGCGGCGAGCAGGCTCCAGAGCGGCGCGCCGTCCTCCCGGCCGCCGAGCACGAGATATGCGACCGCGGCGAGTCCGCCCGGCGCGCCGAGCAGGCGCCAGGCGAGCATCGCGAGCACGGCCGCGACGAACACGTCGAGCAGGCTCCACGCGGAGATCCAGCTGCCGTCGGCGCGATCCGCGCCCGGCGCGCCGAGCAGGCGATAGCCGTGCGGCAGGTGCAGCACCGCGTCGACGCGGTCGAAGCCGTCCTGCCAGCCGGTGACCGGCAGCGTCGCAGCGGCGCGCGCGACGCGCAGGCCCGCGGCGAGGTCGACCGCCGACGTGCGCCACTCGACGCCGGTCAGCTCGGCGCGCGCGCCGCGCGTGACCAGCAGCGGCTCGTCGTCGTGGCCGATGCCGACCGCCTGCGCGCGCTCGAGCACGTACGGCGCGGCCGCGTCGAAGCGCCAGCCCTGCTGCATGCGGCCGCGCACATGGTCGCGCGCGAACCAGCCGCCGCCGTCGAAGTCGAGCCACATCTCGCGCTCGAGCGTGAGCCGGTTGCGCTCGTCGGCGGCGAGCCCGCGCGCGCGTTCCTCGATCGTCAGCTTCGCGCCGTCGGCGAGCGCGAACGCCGGCAGATCGCTCCACTGCGACGGTACGTCGCTCTGGCGCGGATCGACCGCGAGCGCGCCGCTCGTGGCGGTCACGCGCAGATACGGCGCCGGCGCGTAGCTCCAGATCTCCTGCTTCGGCCACGGCGGCGGCGCGAGCCGCGCGCTCACCGCGACGAGCGGCGCGACCGCGCGCGCCTCAATCGTCAGCGTGTCGGCGCCCGGCTGCACGCGCACGCGCAGCCGGCCGTCCGCGTCGAGCCGCGCGGGCCACGCCGCGTCGAGCGCGAGCGGCACGAAGCCGTCCGGCAGCACCGGCCCGATCGTCTCCTCGCGCGCGCGGCCCGACGCCGCGATCTCGACGATCGTCGTCAGCGTCGCCGGCACGCCGTCGGCGAGCCGTCGGAACACGCGCAGCTCGAGGTCGTCGGCTTCCGGCGCCGCGGCGCCGGCGCGACCGAGCCGGAGCTCGTCGCCGTCGCGCTGCACCGGCGCGACCGGCTTGCCGTCGACGCTCAGCGCGACGAGGCCAAGCGCCGCCGGCACGCGCAGCGCCTGCGGCCGCTCGCGCCACGGAATGTGCGCACGCAGCTCGTGGCTGCCGGCCGCGACGCGCAGCGCCGGACCGTCGCGATCGACGACGACGGCCGGCTGCCCGTCGAGCGTGACCTGCTGCGGCCAGTGCTCGGCGTCGCCGGGCAGCGGCAGCCACGCGTCCGCATCGACGCGCCAGCGCTGCACGACGTCGGCGCCGTCCGCGCCGGCGTCCAGCGCGAGCACGCCGGGCCAGGCGCAGAGGAAGTCGTCGGCGGCGACCGCGCGCGCGCCGGCGATCAGCGGGCACGCGCGGAACTCCTGGCCGTGCAGCACCCAGCCGCGCCACGCCTCGAGCGCGGCCGGCACGTCGGGCTCGGCCGCCGACGCGGCGGCGATCGCGAGCGACGCGGCGGAGACGAACTGCATTAGGAACCGGCGCATGGGTTCTCCTGGATCGGGGACGACGCCGCGCTGCAACGGAGCGGCGCGCGGCGCGGGGTTCAACGCAGCGCGAGCCGCCAGACCTGCTGCGCGCACGCGAGCACGAAGCCGACGAGGAAGAACAGATAGCTGAGGCGCAGGAAGCGGTACTTGCGGTGGGCGAGATACCAGCCGAGCGCGTACAGGTCCGCGGCCATCGTCGCGTAGACCGAGCCGTCCGCCTGCATCGCGCGTGCGATCTCGACGAGGAAGCGCTCGCGCGGCAGCGCGGCGAAATGGCCGAAGAACAGCAGGTTGAATTCCGCCGGCAACGCGTCGCCGCGCGGCCGCGGCGCCCCGTACTTCGGCAGCACGGTCAGGATCGCGAGCAGGAGCGCGATCAGCGTGAACGCGCTCAGCGTCAGCGCCGAGGTGCGCAGCGTCGGATCGTCGAGGCGCGCGAGCGACAGCGTCAGCACGACCGACGACACCGTGATCAGGATGTTCGCCTTGACGTCGGCCATGCTCGACAGCGCGACGTGATGCTGCTGCGCGGTGCGCAGCAGCGCATCGCCGGTGTTGCGCTCGGGCACGCTCGCGAACAGCTCCGCCGCCGATCGCCGATCCATTCGATCTCCCCTCCCGAAGATGCGCGCATCTTAAAGCAGCGCGGCGCGCGGCCGCAGCCGCCGCGGCGGACGCGGTCCGACGCGCGCGGGCCGCGGCCATCGCCACGGCGGACGCGGTGCGGCCGCCATTTCCTATTTCAATGGTTGCACCGTTTGCGATCGAGTGGTTCAATCGCCGGATGAACCTGCGCGATCTCCGCTATCTCGTCGCGCTCGCCGAGCACAAGCACTTCGGCCGCGCCGCCGAGGCGAGCTTCGTCAGCCAGCCGACACTGTCGACGCAGATCAAGAAGATCGAGGACGAGCTCGGCGTCGCGCTGGTCGAGCGCATGCCGCGCAAGGTCATGCTGACCGAGGTCGGCCGCGAGATCGCCGAGCGCGCGCGTGGCGTGCTCGACGAGATCGAGCAGATCAAGGCGATCGCGCGGCGCACGCGCGCCCCGGAGTCCGGCACGATCCGGCTCGGCATCTTCCCGACGCTCGGGCCGTACCTGCTGCCGCACGTCGTGCCGCGCATACGCGAACGCTTCCCGCGGCTCGAGCTGCTGCTCGTCGAGGAGAAGACCGAGGTGCTGCTGAAGCAGCTGCGCGAGGGCCGCCTCGACGCGGTCGTGCTC
>DASWOS010000473.1:0-3696 GCA_036398645.1 Dokdonella sp.
CAAGCCCCGTGGGCGGGACACATCGTTTCCGCGCCGCGACGACCGTCGCGCCGCGACGTCGCCAGCGCGGCGCGGCGGCCGCAGCCGATCGCGAGGTCCGGCCACGGCGCCGCGAGCGGTCGACCGGTTTCGTCACGGAGCGCCGCGCGCGCGCCGAGGGTCAGGCGCGGCGCGAGCGCGGCCCACGGCTCGGCGACGCGCAGCCGGATCGTGCGCGCGGCGACGCCGAGCGCGCGCGCGAGCGCGAGCGCCTGCCGTTCGTTGCCGGCGGCGCCGTCGCTGATCGCCCAGCAGGTCGGGGCCGCGGAAAAGGCATCCATCGCGGCAGCGTAGCCGACGCGCGCGACGCTGGCGACGTCGCGGCGCGACGGTCGTCGCGGCGCGGAAACGATGTGTCCCGCCCACGGGGCTTGCCGGCACGCGCGCCGGTGCGCACGCTTGGCCGGCATTCGCGCGGTCCGCGGTTGGCCTCGCTTCGCTTTCCGCGGCGCGATGCCGTATCGTCTCGGCCCGTTCGACGCGGCGACGCACGCCGCCGTCCGCCTGCCGGCCGCGTCGCCCCCGAAGCCTGACAAAGGAGAACGTCCATGATCCGTCGCATCGCTCTCGCCGCGGCCGTCGCGCTGGTCTCCGCGCCGGCGTTCGCCGCGACCTACACGCTGGACCCGGCGCACACGCAGGTCGTGTTCAGCTGGAACCATTTCGGCTTCTCGAACCCGTCCGCGCAGTTCGGCAAGCTCGAGGGCACGCTGAGCTTCGATCAGGCCGATCCGACCAAGGCGTCGGTCACGGTCCAGATCCCGCTGTCGAGCGTCAACACGAACGTGCCGAAGCTCGACGAGCATCTGCAGGCGGCCGAGTTCTTCGACGCGGCGAAGTTTCCGAACGCGACGTTCAAGAGCACGCGCGTCGAGCGCGGCGCCGCGCCGGACCGGCTCAAGGTCACCGGCGACCTGACGCTGCACGGCGTGACCAAGCCGGTCACGCTCGACGTCGTCGTCAACAAGGTCGGCGAGCATCCGATGCGCAAGACCGACGCGGCCGGCTTCGACGCGACCGCGACGATCAAGCGTTCGGACTTCGGCATCACGAAGTACGTGCCGATGGTCAGCGACGAGATCAAAGTCCGCATCACCGCGGAGGCGATCGCGGCCGGCGGCGGCGCGCCGAAGCAGTGATGCAGGGCGGCACGCGTGCGGCGCGGAGCGGCGCCGCGCGCGGCCGCGGCTGCGGAGCGCGTCTGCGGCGCGGCGCGACGAATGCGCCGCGCCGTACGTTCAACCCTTCTTGACGACGCCGCGGTCCTTCAGCGCCTCGAGGCCGGCGAGGTCGAGGCCGGCGATCGCGGCCTTGAGGTCGTCGAGGCTGTCGGCGTTGCCGGACAGCGTGACGGAGAAGCGGTCGCCGAGCACGATGCCGTACTCGCCGTCCTTGCTGCGGCTGTCCCAGCGCTCGTGCACGAGGCGGCCGTCCCGCGTATAGGTCTTCTCGTAGCCGCCGTCGCTCTCGCGCTCGCCCTGAGCGGAGGCCCAGCCGGCGAGGCCGAGCAGTCCTTTCGCACTGCCCATGTCCGTCAGTTCCAGACGCAGATTGCGCCCGCCGGCGTCGGAATACGTCGCATGCGCCTCGGAGACCTGCATGCCGAGCGCACCGTTGCGCTCGGCGGAGAAGTCCGTGCGCTTGCGTCCGGCCAGCGTGTCCGGCACGAACGGCTTCAGCACGTCCGGCGCGAGCGCCTCGACGGTGTCGCCGCCGCCGAGCGCGGCGCCGACGACCGCGCCGAGCGCCTTGCCCTGCGCGGCGCTGTCGCCGGACTTCTGCGCGGCCTTCATCTGCTGGCCGGCGGCCTCGACCTCCTTGGTCCACGCCTGCAGCTTGCCGAGCGAGCTGTTCTCGTCGACGGTGACCGAACCGCCGCCGCCGCCGAGGCTGCCGAGACCGGCGCCGCCGACCGCGCCGCTGGTCAGCACGCCGACGCCGATGACGCTGCCGACGATGAACGCGCAGATCCAGCCGAGCACGATCGCGACGACGACGGTCAGCGCGGTGTAGCCGCCGGCCTTCTCCGCCGGCGACTTCATCGTCCACGGCAGGCCGAGATAGAGCAAGTAGATGCCGTAGACGAGGCCGGCGAGCGCGATCAGCCAGCCGAGGATCGGCACGATCAGCGCGATGCTCGCGACCCAGCTCGCGGTGTACGCGTAGCCGACCGTCTTGACCGCCTGCACCTGGTTCTTCTGGCCGTCGAACGTCGGCGCGAGCGCGTCGACGATCAGCGCGACCACGTAGACCAGCGCGAGGCTCAGCACGTAGCTGACGATCGCGCCGACCAGCGCGCTGCCGATCGGCGTGCGGTAGGTGACGCCGAACGCGCCGTAGCCGATCAGGCTGCTCTTGACGAAGCCGACGACGGCGGGAATCGCCGCGAGGATCGCGATATAGTTCTTGTAGAGATCCGGCACCGTGTCCGGCTCGGCCGCGATGATCGGCCACTCGGTCTTCGGCGTCGTCAGAATCGCCTTTGCGCGCGCGACGAGCTTGTTGATGTCCACGTGCTCCCCTCCTGTTCGATTCGATGGAATCCCGCCAGCGGCATTCTAGGCCAGAAGGTCAGGAGCCGCGTCGCGACCGCTTCACGCCGGCCGCGTGCGCGCCGTCACGCGGCTGCCGTGACCGGGTTGGCACGTCTCCTGCTGGTAAACTTGCCCTAATCCCGATGGAGTCAAGCATGTCGCGACCGAATCCCGCGGCGGAGAGCCGCATCCCCGCGAACGCCGAGAACCGCTACCAAGTGACCCGCGCGGACCTGCCGCTCAGCTGCCCGATGCCGGGAATGTCGCTGTGGAACTCGCACCCGAAGGTGTACCTGCCGATCGCGGAGCAGGGGGGGCGGGCGAAGTGTCCATACTGCGGCGCCGAGTACGCCCTGGTCGATTGAGGGCTGGCGACGTGCCGCAGCGCACGCTGACCGTCGTACAACTGATTCCCGCGCTCGATGCCGGCGGTGCCGAGCGCTCGACGCTCGAGGTCGCGCGCGCGCTGGTCGCCGCGGGCCACCGCGCGATCGTCGTGTCGGCCGGCGGCCGCCTGGTCGAGCGCCTGCTCGCCTCCGGCGCCGAGCACGTCGAGCTGCCGATCGGGCGCAAGGCGCTCGCGAGCCTCGCGCTAGTGCCCAAGCTGCGCGCGCTGTTCCGCGGCGAGCGCGTCGACGTCGTGCACGCGCGCTCTCGGCTGCCGGCCTGGCTCGGCTGGTTCGCGCTGCGCGGCCTGCGCGAACGTCCGCATTTCGTCACGACCGCGCACGGCCTGAACCGGCCCGGCCGCTACAGCTCGATCATGGTGCGCGGCGAGCGCGTGATCTGCGTGTCGAACGCGGTCCGCGACTTCCTGCTGCACAACTATCCGCAGGCGGACCCGGCGCGGCTCGTCGTGATCCCGCGCGGCGTCGATCCGGGCGAGTTCCCGTACGGCTACCTGCCGGACGACTCGTGGCGGGAATGGTTCTTCGCCGAGTTCCCGCAGCTCGTCGGCGCGCCGCTGCTGACGCTGCCGGGCCGCGGCACGCGGCTCAAGGGCCACGCCGACGCGATCGAGCTCGTCGCGGAGCTGAAGGCGCGCGGCATCGACACGCGGCTGCTGCTGCTCGGTGCGCGCCAGGCCGGCCGCGAAGCCTACGTCGCCGAGCTCGAGCCGCTC
>DASWOS010000474.1:0-15184 GCA_036398645.1 Dokdonella sp.
GGCCGAGCCACTCGAGCCGGCGCGGCCAGTGGCCGTAGAGGCCGCCGAACGTCGCCGCGAACAGCGGCATCGCGGCGACCGCGACCGCGGCGAGGCCGGAGGCGACGCTGCGTTCCGCGTAGCAGACCAGGCCGTTGCCGAAGCCGAGCAGCAGCGTGCCGGTGATCGCGGCGTTCAGCCATTGCGTCCGCGTCGGTGCCGCGCGCCCGCGCACGCGCAGGAACAGGTACAGCGCCGCGCCGGCGCAGAGGAAACGCACGCCGGCCATCAGGAACGGCGGATAGCTCGTCAGCGCGACGCGGATCGCGAAGTAGGTCGAGCCCCAGATCAGATACAGCGCGAGCAGCGCGAGCGGCACGAGCACGCGCGCCGGCGGCGCCGCCGGCGAGGCGGCGACGGCCGAGGCGGCGGTTTCGCCGCGGGAGGTGTCGTTCATCGCGATGCGTCGCTCGCAAGGGCGCCGCCGGCGCGACGGCTCGGACCCGAGCGCAAGCCTAATCGTGCGCCGCGGCTTGCACGAGGTCCGGTCGCCGCCGCGCGCATGGAGCCATCGTCGCGCCGCGTCGCGTACCGCTTCGCTCAGCGCGCCGGCTCGCCGTGGCGCGCGCCGGCGACGACGGTGAATTCGCCGTCGATGATCGCGGACCTGGCGCGCGCGAGGCCGCCGGCGGCTGCTGCCGACCGCCGCGTCCGGCGCAATGCGCGCGCGAGCAGGAACGCACCGCCGCCGAGCGCGATCACGAGCACGGTCAACGCGCCGAGCGCGAGCAGCATCAGCAACGCGGCGACGCCGACGAGTCCGCTCAGCAGCCGGACGAGCGGATGACGCAGGCGCGCGCGATGCGATCGACCGAAGAACATCTCGAAGCTCCGTGTGCCAGAATGCGCGGCCGCGAACGGTCCGGCGCGTACGTGCGGCAGTATGGAGCGCGGGCGCGGGGCCGGCCAGTGCTGAAAGATGGTATGGACGACGCGAAGACGCTGTGCCGGCTCGAGGACATCCCGGATCGCGACGCGATCGCGCTGACCGCGGCGCTCGACGACGGCGCGTCCGAGCTCGTCGTGCTGCGCGACGGCGCGCGCGCGTTCGCGTACCACAACGAATGCCCGCACGCCGGACGGCGGCTCGACTACGCGCCGGGGCGCTTCCTCGTGCGCGACGGACGCCTGATCTGCGCCGCGCACGGCGCGACGTTCGCCGTCGAGGGCGGCGCCTGCCTCGGCGGGCCGTGCCGCAGCGGGCTCGTCGCGGTCGCGGTCGAGGTCGTCGACGGTGACGTGCGGCTGCGCTGAGTCAGGTGCGCCCGAACACGAGGTTCACGCCGATCAGCGTCGCGACCAGCATCAGCAGCGTCAGCGGCAGGCCGACGCGCAGGAAGTCGCGCGTGCGGTAGTTGCCGGGGCCGGACACCATCATCAGCGCCGGGTGCCCGGACGGGATCAGGAACGTGTTCGACGACGACAGCGCGACGAGCATCGCGTAGGCGGCCGGGCTGCCGCCGGTCGCGATCGCGACGTTCGTCGCGATCGGCACCATCATGACCGTCGCGCCGACGTTCGACATGACCTGCGAGAACAGCAGCGTCAGCAGCGCGATGCTCGTCTGCAACTGCCACTGCGGCGCGTTCTGCAGCGCGCGCAGCACTTCCTGTGCGATCCACGCGGCGCCGCCGGTCGAGTCCATCGACCAGCCGAGCGGGATCAGGCACGCGGTCACGAAGATCGTCTTCCAGTTGATCGCCTTGTACGCCTCGTCCATCGTCAGCACGCCGGTCAGCAGCATGCCGACCGCGCCGGCCATCATCGCGACCGAGAGATCGAGGTTCGTGAACAGCGCGAGGCCTTTCGCGAGCACGAAGAAGAACAGCGCGTGCCAGATCTTCGACGGCCGCTGCTCCTCCTTCGGATAGTCGGTCACGACGACGAGATCGCGCGATTCCGCGGCCTGCGCCAGGTCGCGCCAGAAGCCGTGCAGCACGAGCGTGTCGCCGGCGTTCAGCGAGACCTTGCGCACGTCCTCGCGGAACACCTGCTCGCCGCGGTTGACCGCGAGCACCGAGATGCCGAACGTCTTGCGCAGGCGCAGGTCGCCGACCGCCTGCTTGATCCAGCGCGAGTTCGGCGGGATCACGGCTTCGGCGATGCCGGCGCGCGTCGGGTTGAACAGGTCGCCGAAGTGGCGCAGGCGCGACTGCAGCGTGCACAGCTGGTTGTTGGCGAAATCCTCGACGGTGCGGCGCCGGCCGAGCACGCAGAGCACGCTGCCGACCCAGATCATCTGGTCGCCGGGCGGCGCGAGGCGCGCTTCGTTGCCGGTCTTCAGCGCGAGGATCAGCGGCGCGCCGCGCAGCTGCTCGACCTCGCCGACGCTCATGCCGACCAGCGGGCTGTCGGTCGTCACGGTCAGCTCGAGCACCTCGCCGTCGATGCCGTAGGTCTCGGCGAAGTACGTCTCGGTGCGGCCCGGCGTGACCTTCTGGCGCGCGTCGTCGTCGTAGGGCAGCAGCCGCTTCGTGAACAGCGCGAAGTACGCGATGCCGAGCACGGCGAGCGCGACGCCGATCGGCGTGACGCTGAACAGGCCGAATTTCGGGATCGTGTTCGCGCCGGGCGGCAGGGTGCGGTTCGTGCTGAGGATCAGGTCGTTCAGCAGGATCAGCGGCGAGTTCGCGATCAGCGTCGTGTTCGTGCCGGTCAGGATGCAGAACACGAGCGGCAGCAGCAGTTGCTGCAGCGGCACGCCGGTGCGCGCGGAGAGCCGGCTCGCGACCGGCAGCAGCAGCGCCGCGAGCGCCTGGCTCGGAATCACCGCGCTCAGCAGCGACGACACCGAGTTCATGACGATGCCGAGCCGCGACTCGACGCCGCGCGCGGCGCGCATGACGAAGCTCGCGGTCAGGTTCAGCACGCCGGTGCGGTCGAGGCCGGCGCCCATGATCATGATCGCGATGATCGCGATGACCGCGTTGCCGGCGAAGCCGTGGAAGACCTGGTCGGCCGGCAGCAGCCCGGTGATGCCGATGACGACGACGACGAGCAGCGCGACGACGTCGGCGCGGATCCATTCGAGCACCAGCATCAGCACCGTGAACGCGAGCAGCGCGAACACGAGCATCATGTTGGTGGTCAGGGTCAGGCCGGCATCCATTTCGGGGCGGATTCTTGTTCTTGTCGCAGGCGCCGGCCGGCGTCAGCGACGCTCAGCGGCGTACATGGACGAAATCCCAGACGCGGTGGCCGAGGCGCAGGCCGCGCCGCTCGAAATGGGTCTCCGCGCGCCACGGCGGGCGCTGCGCCGGATCGGCGTGGTGCGGATCGGCGCTCCACTCCGGCGCGGCGGCGAGCAGCTCCTGCATCTGCTCGGCATAGTCGGCCCAGTCGGTCGCGAGATGCAAGCGGCCGCCGGGCGCGACGCGCGCGGCGAGCAGCGCGAGGAAGTCCGGCTGGATCAGGCGCCGCTTGTGGTGCCGTTTCTTGTGCCACGGATCGGGGAAGTAGATGCGCACCTCGGCGAGCGCCGCCGGCGCGATCTCGTCGCGCAGCACGTCGACCGCGTCGTGGTTGTACACGCGCACGTTGTCGACGCCGGCGTCCGCGAGCGCGTTCATCAGGCGGCCGACGCCGGGCCGGTGCACCTCGACGCCGACGAAGTCGCGCTGCGGCTCGCTGCGCGCAGCGTGCAAGAGCTGCTCGCCGTTGCCGAAGCCGATCTCGAGCACGAGCGGCGCGGCGCGCCCGAACACCGCGGCGAAGTCGCGCGGACGTCCCGCGTAGTCGAGCCCGTAGCGCGGCCAGTGCAGCGCGAACGCGCGTTGCTGCGCCGGCGTGAAGCGGCCCTGGCGCAGCACGAAGCTGCGGATGCGGCGCTCGCCGGCGCCGGTCGCGCGCGCTGCGGCGTCGGCGGATTCGGCCATGCGGCTCAGCCGATCGTGCCGTCGAGCGGACTCGACGCCGACGCGTGGCGGCGGCGCGGAATGCGCCCGGCGAGGAACGCGGCGCGGCCGGCCTCGACGGCGAGCTTCATCGCGTGCGCCATGCGCACCGGGTCCTTCGCGCCGGCGATCGCGGTGTTCATCAGCACGCCGTCGCAGCCGAGCTCCATCGCGATCGCCGCGTCAGACGCGGTGCCGACGCCGGCGTCGACGAGCACCGGCACGTTCGCGTTCTCGACGATCTCGAGCAGGTTCCAGCGGTTCTGGATGCCGAGCCCGGAGCCGATCGGCGCGGCCAGCGGCATGACCGCGACGCAGCCGATCTGCTCGAGAT
This sequence comes from Dokdonella sp., assembly GCA_036398645.1. Classification (GTDB taxonomy): domain Bacteria; phylum Pseudomonadota; class Gammaproteobacteria; order Xanthomonadales; family Rhodanobacteraceae; genus Dokdonella_A. The sequence continues at coordinate 4,267 of DASWOS010000474.1, forward strand.
GCTTGGCGAGCACCGGATCGTCGCTCGTGTAGACCATGACCTCGAAGCCGTCGGCGACGAGCGTCTCGGCCGCGGCGAGCGTCTGCACGACGTCGGGGAACAACGTGCGCGCGTCGCCGAGCACCTCGAGCTTGACCAGCGCGTGCCCGTCGAGCAGCTCGCGCGCGAGCCGGCACGTGCGCACCGCGTCGTCGGCGGTGTAGCAGCCGGCCGTGTTCGGCAGGATCGTGTAGCGGTCCGGCGGCAGCACGTCGAGCAGGTTCGGCTCGCCGGCATGCTGGCCGATGTTCATGCGACGGATCGCGACGGTCACGATCTCGGCGCCGGCGGCTTCGGTCGCGCGCCGGGTCTCCTCGAGATCCTTGAACTTGCCGGTGCCGGTCAACAGGCGCGAGCGGAAGCCGCGCGCGCCGATGCGCAGCAGGTCGGCGGGCGGAGCGGGCGTCGTCACGGGGATCGCATTCATCGTCGCAGTGTTCCGAAGGCAGCGTGTGCGCGCGGCGGCGCATCGAGCGGCCGGCGCGGCGAGCGCGCAATGATCGCATGGCCGCGCGCGGAGCGGACCGCGCGGACGCGACCGGCGCGTCGCGTCATCCGCCGCCGATCGCGTGCACGATCTCGACGCGGTCGCCGTCGCCGAGCCGGTGCTCGGCGTAGCGGCTCCGCGGCACGATTTCGCGGTTGACCTCGACCGCGACGCGCCGGCTCGCGTAGCCGGCGGCCTCGAGCAGCGCGGCGAGCGACGTCGACGGCGCGACCTCGCGTTCTTCGCCGTTCAATGCGATCTTCATCGCGGCATTGTAGCGGCGCGGCGCCGGGGCGCGGCGCCGCACGAGTCGCTCATCGGCCGCCGTTGTCGCGCCGATCGTTGTTGCCCTCGCGGCGCTCGGCCGGCGCGGTCTGACGCGGCGGCGGCGCGCTGCGCGGTTCGACGCGTGGCTGCGCCGGCACGCTGCGCGGCATCGGCTGCACCGGTGCACTGCGCTGGATCGGCTGCGCCGGCACGGCGCGCTGAGCCGGCTGCACCGGCGCGCTGCGCTGGATCGGCTGTGCCGGCACGCTGCGCGGGACCGACGGCACCGGCGTGGTACGCGGGATCTCGCGGACCGCCGGCGCCGGACGGATCTCGCGCGACGGCGCGGTCGGCGTCGCCGGTACCGTGCGCGAGCTCGCCGGCGGCGTGTAGCGCTGCGCCGGCTGCGGCGCAGAGCGTACGTCGTCGCGTGCCGACGGCACGGTCGTGCGCGACGGCGCGGTCACGCCGGGCGCCCGGCCCGGCGTCGCCGGTGACGAGCGCAGGGTAGGCGCGTCGCGCGTCGCCGGCGCGTTGCTGGTCGGCGCGCCGCCGGCGTGCGGCGCGAAGCGCGACGACGGCAGCACGTCGCGGCCGTTCTGCGCCGGCGCCGGCTGTGCGCGCTGCGCGGCGCCCGGTGCGGAGGTCGGACCGCGCAGTCCGGCTCCGTTCGCGGCCGGGCCGTTCTGCGTCGGTGCCGCGCGCGGGCCCGCAGCGCCGAACGCGCCGGCACGCTGCGCCGATGCGGCGCCGCGTGCCGGCAGCGGCGGCGGCTTCGCGGTCGAGTTCTGGCCGACGACGCGGACTCTCGACGCGGCCGGGGCGGATGCGTTCGTACGCGCCGGCGTGAACTGGCGCAGCTGGTTCGGCGCGAGCGGCTGTGCGCCGTTGCGCTGAATCGCCTGGATCCGCGACGCGAGCGGCACCGTGGCCGGCGGCGCCGCGCGCGCGATGACGCGGCGGTTCGCCGCCGCCGCGGTCGGCACGGCGCGGGCGCGCGGTGCGCCGGCGAAGCTGACACGCTCCGGCGCGATGCCGACGCGGCTGACGACCGCCGCGCCGCGCAGCTCGCGGTCGTTGACCTGCACGCGCGCGCCGCCGACCGGCCGTGCGCCGACGAACGCGTCGCGCGGCACCGCGGTGACCGCGTTCGCGTTGCGGTAGGCGTAGTTCACGTTCCGGATCGGTCGGCCGCGCGAGTAGTCGGCGTAGACGTTCGTGATGTACGCGCGGTCGACGACGCGCGTGTTGTACACGTTGATGTTCGTGAAATACCCGCGCGAGGCGCGGTACCACGGTACGTAGACGTCGCGCGGTCCGAGCGGGAACCAGCCGACCGGTCCGCTCGCGACGGCCCAGCCGGCGCCGCCGACGAACGCGACCATCGCCGGCGCGTAGAGCGGCCGCGCTCCGCGCGGGCCGGGGCACCAGCCCCAGCGATCGCCGGCGTAGACCCAGCGGCCGTAATGGAACGGCGCGAATCCCCACGGCGCGTTGTCGACCCAGGTCCAGCCCCACGGGTCGACCCACGACCAGCGTCCGTACCTGTAGGGCGCCCAGCCGGCCTCGACCGCGGTCGGGTACCAGACGCTGCCGTACTCGGGTACGTCGCTCCAGCGACCGTAGTCGTCGAGATCCGCGTAGCCGATCACGTCTTCGGAGACGTAGCTCCGCGACGCCGCGCGCTGGTAGCGCGCGTCGCGCGAACGGCACCATTCGTCGAAGTCGTCCGGACGCGGCAGGTCGAGCACCTCGTAGTCGCGCAGCGAGGAGTCGTAGAACTTGTACGAGTTGCCGGCGTTCACGGCGTAGCTCGCGTCGTTCTCGCCGTAGACGTCGCCGGAGCCTTCGAGCACGGTGACCATCGTCGAGTCGCCCTGCGGCGCGATGTCGACGCGGTAGTCGCCGGGCGTGCGCACGACGAACGCGAGCGTCGGCGTGTCGATCTCGTAGCTCTGCCCGTCGGACATGCGCCGCACGTGCAGATCGACGGTGCCTTCGCTCAGTTCGATCTGTGCGTTGTCGTCGTCGAGATTCAGCAGGCTGAAGCTCGTGCCCTCGTCGAGGCGGATGTCGGCAGCGCCGATCTCGAGCTCGATACGCGAGTCGCGGTCGGTGTAGACCTTGTCGCCGGTGACGAGCGGCCGGTTCAGCGACGCCTCGCTCCACTCGTCGTCGCCGGCGATCTGGAAGCTGACGTTGCCGCGCAGAAAGCCGACGCGCGCGACGCGACCCGGCGGGTCCGCGAGCGCGGCGCCCGACCACGCGCCGAGCAGAAGCACGAGCGCGAGGCACGAAGCATGCAGCGCGAATCGATGCGATGTGAACATGGAATCGTCTCCCTAACGCCTACGCCGTTCGCGGTCGCGGCGGGAGTCGCTTTCCCCCGATCGCTGCGGCCGGCCGCGATTGACAGGCTGGCGACAGTATCGGCGGAATTACGCTGAACGATGACCTTCCGCTCCCGGCGCTTTGCGCTTCCTTACGCTGCCGCTTAGCGCCGATTCAGCGCCTCCGCCGCCGCTTGTCGCTGCCGACGACGGCCGCTACTCTGTCCGCGCCGCGGGTGTCGTCTAATGGTAAGACAGCAGCTTCCCAAGCTGCGAACGTGGGTTCGATTCCCATCACCCGCTCCAGCCCGCGCGGGCTGCCGCACCCGTCGTCGGAAGGCGACGGCGCCGAGCGCCTCCGGGCCGCGTCGCGCGTGCGTCGTCGCCATTCGCGCAGCCTCGCCTGGGCGAGCCGACCGAAAAGCCACGACCGTGACCGCCGGTTCCGGGTGGCGCATATCGTCGTCCGCGCGTGCCGCTCGACTGCGGCCCCGGCGGCTTGCTATGGTCACGTCGGTTTCCGCGCGCATTCTCCGCGGCCGCCGGTCACCGCATCGGCAGGCGACGAGACGCGTCGTCGACGCGCCCCTTCGGCTCCTCATCTTCCGCTTCAGCACCAGGACCCGTGCACTCCGAAGCTTCCCCGCCCTGGACGGCATCGCCCGCGGAGCCCGCGAACCTCGGCTGGCGCGAATGGCTCGGGCTGCCTCAGCTCGGCATCGCGTCGATCAAGGCGAAGCTCGATACCGGCGCGCGCTCGTCGGCGCTGCACGTGGCCGCGCTCGAGACGTTCCGGCGCGACGGATGCCTGTACGTGCGCTTCGTTGTGCAGCCGCGCCGCACGCGGCCACGCACGGTCGCATGTTGCGCGCCGGTGCTCGATCGGCGGTCGGTGATCGACTCCGGCGGCCATCGCAGCGAGCGCTGGTTCATCCGCACCGAAGTCACGGTCGGCGGCTGCGGGTTCGCGACGGAAATAAATCTGACGGATCGGCGCGCGATGCTGTTTCCGCTGTTGCTCGGGCGCAGCGCATTGCGCGGCCGCTTCCGCGTCGATCCGTCGCGCTCGTACACCTGTCCGCGTCCGCCGCGCCGCGCCGCCGCGGATGCGAGGCCGTCGGCATGAAGATCGCGATCCTGTCGCGCAACGCGCGCCTGTATTCGACCCAGCGCCTCGTCGAGGCCGCGCGCGCGCGCGGCCATCGCGTGCGCGTGCTCGATCCGCTGCGCTGCTACATGCGCATCGCGGCCGGCGCATTCGAGATGCACTACAAAGGCCGCGCGTTGCACGGCGTCGACGCGGTGATCCCGCGCATCGGCTCGTCGATCAGCTTCTACGGCACCGCGGTCGTGCGCCAGTTCGAGATGATGGGCGTCTACACGCCGAACGGATCGGAGGCGATCCTGCGCGCGCGCGACAAGCTGCGCGCGCTGCAGATGCTCGCGCGTGAAGGCATCGACCTGCCGACGACCGTGTTCGGCGACAATCCCGACGACACCGCGGACCTGCTCGCGATGCTCGGCGAGCCGCCGCACGTGATCAAGCTGAACGAGGGCGCACAGGGCCAGGGCGTGCTGCTCGCCGAGAAACGCTCCGGCGCGCAAGGCATGATCGAGGCGCTGCGCGGTCTCTACGCGAACTTCCTCGTGCAGGAATTCATCCGCGAGGCGAAAGGCGCGGACCTGCGCTGCTTCGTCGTCGGCCGTCGCGTCGTCGCGGCGATGCGCCGCCAGGCCGCCGAGGGCGAGTTCCGCGCGAACCTGCACCGCGGCGCCAAGGCCACGCCGGTCGAGCTCAGCGCGCACGAGACCACGACCGCGCTGCGCGCGGCGCGCCTGATCGGCCTCGGCATCGCCGGCGTCGACTTGCTGCGCTCCGAGCGCGGCCCGCTCGTGCTCGAAGTGAACTCGTCGCCGGGCCTCGAGGGCATCGAGGCGGCGACCGGCGTCGACGTCGCCACCGCGGTCGTCCGCCACCTCGAGCGCGCGCTGCGCTGATGCGCCGCGGCCCGAATTCGTCTACGAAAAAAGTCGTTGACGCGTTTCCGAAATCGCCCCTATGATGCCAGTACGAATGCGATCGTACGGCATCGCGTCACGCCGTTTTCTTCTTTCAGGTGAAGTGGAGGGGTTATGAGCTCGAAGTACTTGGCGACGCTGCTCGCACTGGCTTTGTTCGGCGCGGGCTTCGTCGCGGCTGAGGCTGCGGCGGGCGAGTCGCCGACGACGGTGACCGCCGCGACGCCGGCGGAGTTCGACGCGCAGGCGAAGCGGATACGCGACGAGATCAAGCCGGGCGGCCGCTACGGCGGCATCAACGGATCCGAGCGCGAAACGGTCGAACGGAACCTGGACACGATCTCGTCTTTGCTGCACAAGAAGGGCAGCGCGAGCGCGCTGAGCAGCGAGGACAAGACGACGTTGTTCAATGCGCAGGAGCAGGCGAATGCGATCCTCGCCGACAACGAGAAGAACCGCCTGATCTGCACCGACGAGATAAAGTCCGGCACGCACTTCAAGCAAAAGATCTGTCAGACGGCCGCCGAGCGCGAGCTGGTCCGCCGCAAGAGCCAGGATGGATTCAGGGATGCGCTGATGATCGGCGGCGGCCGGCAGGCACCGGGCAGCTGAGCGGCAGCGGCGTTCGCGGTGAGCGGAACAGCACCGTCGCCGATGGAGACGCGCCGATCCGCATCGGCGCGCATCGGCGGCGCACGTCGGGAAATGAGGTTCGGTAGCGCGAGCGGTCGTGCCGCCGCCGCCGCGGCGCGATCGAACGGGCGCGGCTTCGGGCGGCGGCCGACTCGGCGCGGCCGGCCGATGCGGACCGGACCGAGTCCGCGTTGCGACGCGTGGCGGATGCCCTTCAACCGAATCGCGTGGGGAATATGAATTTGCGCAGATCGATCGACCTTCCGAAGCCCACCGAGTCGGAGCTCGCGATCCTGAACGTGCTGTGGGAGCTCGGGTCCGGCACCGTGCGCGACGTCTACGAAGCGCTGTACCAGGACGACGGCGGCGGCTACACGACCGCGCTGAAGCTTCTGCAGATCATGCACGCGAAGGGGCTCGTCGAGCGCGACGACTCGCAGCGTGCGCACGTCTACCGGCCGACGCTGAACAAGGAGCGCACGCAGAAGCGCTTCCTCGCCGACCTCGTCCAGCGCGTGTTCGACGGCTCCGCGTCGCAGCTCGTGCTGCAGGCGCTCGGCGGCCGGCCGCGCGCGACGCGGGCCGAGCTCGAGGAGATCCGGGCACTGCTCGACAAGCTCGAAGGCGGACGGTCGTGATCGCGTCGTCCGGCGTGCTCTGGGTGCAGGCGCTCGGCTGGACGTTGCTGCATTTCCTCTGGCAGGGCGCGCTGGTCGGCGCCGTGTTCGCGATCGTGCGTCGCTCGATCCCGTCGCAGAACTGCGGCGCGCGCTACGCGGCCGGGCTCGTCACGCTGGCCGTGCTCGCGTCGTTGCCGCCGCTGACGCTGCTCGCGATCGTTCGCGCCGCGGCGACCGTGCCGGTCGCGCTCGGCACCGCGGTGGCCGGCTCGGCCTCCGCGGTGGCGTTCGAACCGGTCGCGGCGGCGACGCCGTCGGCCGGCGTCGAGGAACTCGCGTACTGGATCGTCGCGCTCTGGGCCGGCGGCGTCCTGCTGATGGGTGCGCGCGCGCTGATCCAGTGGCGCTCGCTGGTGCGCGTCGCGCGACGCTGGGCGGTTCCGGATCGGCATCTCGAGAGCCTCGCCGCGTCTCTGGCGCTGCGCTTCGGCTTCCTGCGCCGCGTCGGCGTGCTCGTCTCCGACCGCATCGACACGCCGACGCTGATCGGCTGGCTGAAGCCCGTCGTGCTGCTGCCGGCCGCGGTCGCGCTTGGTTTCCCGCGCGAGCAGGTCGAGCTGATCCTCGCCCACGAGCTCGGCCATCTGCGCCGCTACGACCATCTCGTCAATCTGGTCCAGGTGCTCGTCGAAACGCTGCTCTTCTATCACCCGGTCGTGCACTGGGTCTCGCGCGAGGTCCGCAACGAGCGCGAAATCTGCTGCGATCTGCTCGTCCTGCGCGTGACGTCCGGTGCGCCGTGCGCGTACGCGCGCACGCTCGCCGCGCTCGAGGAGCTGCGCCAGCCGCCGGTGGCGCTCGCGCTCGCCGCGACCGGCGGTGTTCTGCTCGAGCGCGTGCGCCGCATCCTCGGCGTTCGCGAGCACGCGGCGACGAAGTCCGGGCGCAGCGCCTGGCTCGTCGTCGCGGCCGCCGGTCTCGTGCTCGCGATCGGCGTCGCGGTCAGGCTCGAACGCGTCGAAACGCTGCAGGTCGACGCGCCGGTGTCGCCGTTCCCGGCCCGCGTATCGATGCTGCGCGCGGAGCTCGTGCCGTTCGCAGCGGCGCCGCGCGCCGCGCTCGGCCGCATCGAATTGCCGCCGGTCCGCGCACCGGGCGTGGCGGTCGCGACCGTCTCGACCATGGCCTCGGCTACGGGCGCGCCGCGCGCGCGCGAGATTGCGCACGTCGACGCGGCGTCTCCGGATCGCTCCGGCGACCCGCCGCCGGTGCCGCGGCTGCACGTCGACGCGCCGGCTCCTTCGGCGCCGGCGCTCGCCGTCGCCGACGTCGCCGTCGCGTCGCCGAGCTCGCCGGCGCTCGCCGTCGCGCCGAGCACGCAGCCGGCGCAGCCGGCGGAAACGTCGGCCGCCGCACCGGTCGCGCTGCGCACCGTCGCGCCACGCTATCCGTTCGCGGTCGCGGGCCTGCGCGAGGAACGCGTCGAGCTCGGCTTCTCGATTCGTCCGGATGGCCGCGTGCGCGACGTCCGCGTGCTCGCCGAGCCGTCCGACGCCGCGTTCACACGCGCCGCGAAGGCGGCGTTCGAGCAGTGGCGGTTCGATCCGCGCTCGGTCGCCGATTCGAGCCGGCGCTACCGGCAGAGCTTCGTATTCGCCTCGGCGGCGGCGGACCGCGCCGGCACGGACGAAGCCGGCTGCGTTCGCCGCACCGGCTCGCAGCTGTGCCAGCGTTGGACCGAAACGCACGAGCCGATCGCCACGATCTCGTTGAGAGAGGCGTCGGCCGACGCCGACGCCGGCGCCGTTCGCGGACGCCTGGCGTCGGCACGCGCCGGCGATTGATTAACGCCGGCCTCAGTCGGCTTTAACAAGACCTTAAGCCGCGCGTACCTATAGTCGGAACCGCTGTAGTTTGCTCGACACTCCTAAGTCAGGTCTGGTGACTGGCAGATTACGGTAATCGGGGCAGTAGCTTTTTGGCCCAAGCGAGGTGTGTTCCCCCAATGACACCTCCTTGGGCCATTTTCTTGCCCGTTCCTTTCTCGGCCGCCGGTACCTGCGCCACTCGGTGAAGGTGCACTGAACGCGGCTTTCCGCATCCGCGACCTTCCGCGTTAAGCTAGCGGCGTCATGCGTATTCTCGTCATAGAAGACAACAGCGACATCGCTGCGAACATCGGAGATTTCCTCGCCGACAAGGGCCATGTGGTCGACTTCGCCGGCGACGGCGTGACCGGCCTGCATCTCGCGGTCGTCAACGACTTCGACGTCATCGTGCTCGATCTCGGCCTGCCCGGCATGGACGGCCTCGAGGTCTGCCGCAAGCTGCGCCAGGAGGCGAAGCGGCAGACGCCGGTGCTGATGCTGACCGCGCGCGACACGCTCGACAATAAGCTGACCGGCTTCGATTCCGGCGCCGACGACTACATGGTCAAGCCGTTCGCGCTGCAGGAGCTCGCCGCGCGCATCGAGGTGCTCGGCCGCCGCGGCAAGGGCAACAAGAGCCGCGTGCTGCAGCTCGCCGACCTGACCTACAACCTCGACACGCTGACGATCAGCCGCGCCGGCAAGCAGATCCAGCTGAATCCGATCGGTCTGAAGCTGCTGCAGTCGCTGATGGAAGCCGCGCCGTCGGTGGTCACGCGCCAGGAGCTCGAGACGCGCGTCTGGGGCGAGGAGCTGCCGGACAGCGATTCGTTGCGCGTGCACATCCACGGCCTGCGTGCGGCGATCGACAAGCCGTTCGACAAGCCGCTGATCCAGACTCGCCACGGCATCGGGTATCGCATGGTCGATCCGGATGCGCTACCGGCGTAGGCTCCGTAGCCGCATCGTCATCTCGTTCGCGTTGTTCGGACTCGGCCTGACCGCCCTGTTCGCGGCGGCGACGATTTATCTGCGCGCGCGGCTCGAAGATCAGCTGATCAACAACACGCTGCAGCGCGAGGTCAAGAACTTCGTCGACTTCAAGCGCGAGCATCCGGAGCCGGACGCGCGCTGGGGCATGAGCGTGTACGACGCGCAGATCGTGCGCGCAGGCCGCACGGCGACGATTCCGCTGGCCTGGCAGAGCTTCGATTCCGGTGTCTACGACATCGAGGACATCGGCCGCGAGGGCAAGGTGCGGCCGTACCGGCTGGTCGTCTACAAGGACGCCGACTACTGGGCGTACCTGCGCTTCGACCTCAGCACGCAGAAGCTCAACGAGCGTCAGCTGCTGACCGCGATCGGCGCGGTCGTCTTCCTGTTCGCGATCCTGTCGCTCGTGATCGGCTTCTGGCTTTCCGCGCGCGTCATGAGTCCGGTCATCGAGCTCGCGCGCCGCGTGCGCGCGATGAGCCGCAGCGGCAAGCCCGAGCCGCTCAAGCGCCACTTCGCCGACGACGAGGTCGGCGAGCTCGCGGCGGTGCTCGACGACTACTCGAATCGTCTGACCGAAATGGTCCAGCGCGACCGTGAGTTCAACGCCGACGTCAGCCACGAGCTGCGCACGCCGCTGTCGGTCATCGCCAGCACGACCGAGCTGCTGCAAGGTTCGCCGGAGCTGTCCGACAAGCTGCGCGAGCGGCTGAAGCGCATCGAGCGCGCGGTACGCCAGTCGACCGAGCTGATCGACGCGCTGCTACTGCTCTCGCGACGCGAGCGTCAGGCGCCGACCGACGGCGAGACGACCGACGTCGTGCGCGTCGTCGAGCAGGTCGTCGACGCGCAGCGTCCGCACATCGCGAACAAGCCGGTCGAGGTCCGCATCGAGGTCGACGAGCCGCTCGCCGCCGCCGCGCCGTCGTCGGTCGTCGCGGTCGCGCTGAGCAACCTGATCGGCAACGCGTTCAAGTACACGCCGGCCGGCGAGGTCATCGTCACGGTCGGCCACGGTCGCGTCGCGGTCGAGGACACCGGCCCCGGCATCAAGGCCGAGGACGCCGACAAGCTGTTCGAGCGCGGCGTGCGCGGCACGACGGTCGGCAAGGGCGGCGGCCTCGGTCTCGCGATCGTGCGCCGTCTCTGCGAGCTCTACGGCTGGAAGGTCTCGCTGGCGCCGCGCCCGCAGGGTGGCGCGACGGCGACGCTCGATTTCGGCCAGCGCATCTATCCGAGCTGATCCGCGCCGATCGGGCGGCAGGGCCGCGCGGCGTCGCCGACGGCTCGCACGGCTCGCCGAGCGGCAACGCCGCGGCCGTTCGCCGATGTCGGATGTCGCCTGAGCGTCGGCGCTACGGCGGAGGCGGACGACTCGGCATCGGGCGCCGGCGACGGTGCCTCGGCGTGCACCGTGGCGGCGATAGCGATTCGAGGAACGCGGCCCCGCGTGCGCGGCGTCGCGCCGGTCGTCTCAGCCGGAAACCGGCTCGAGCCAGCCCCAGCGGTCGTCGGTCGTGCCGTCGAACAGGCCGAAGAACAGCTTCTGCAGGCGCGCGGTCAGCGGTCCGGGCCGGCCGGTGCCGACCGGCTTGCCGTCGACCGAACGGATCGGCGTGATTTCGGCGGCCGTGCCGCACATGAAGAGCTCGTCGCAAAGAT
>DASWOS010000475.1:0-7349 GCA_036398645.1 Dokdonella sp.
CGCGTCGTCGCGCCAGAGCTCACGGGCCGCGGGCACGATGCGCCACGGCCCGAAACGATGTTCCATGCCGCGCATCTTACGCCGCGGCGGCCGCGCCGATGCGGGTGCGCGCGCCGAGGCAGCGCCGCGCACGCTGCCGGCGCCGCGCCGCGGTCACCGGCGCGCCAGCGCGGCGACGACGCCGGCCGCGGCGCGCGCGCCGTCGTAGCCGCGCAGCGTCGCGCGAAACTCCGCCGCGCGCCGCCGGTAACGCGGATCGTCGAGCACGGCGCGCAGCGCGCCGAGGAAGTCCGCGAAGCGCAGCCGCTTCGTCGACAACTTGCGGCCGACGCCGAGCCGCTCGACCGCATCGAGGTTCCACTCCTGCTCGCCCTGATTCGGCAGGCCGATCAGCGGAACGCCGTGGCCGAGCGCCGAGTAGATCGAGCCGCGCCCGCCGTGCGTGATCATCGCGGCGCAGTTCCGCGCGAGCACCGCGCTCGCCGGCACATAGTCGACGACGCTGACGTTCGGCGGGCACGGCGCGCCGGCGTGTGCATACAGGCCGGCCGTCGCCGCGACGACGTGGCAGTCCGCGGCGTCGGCGAGCGCGCGGCCGAGGAACTCGACGACGCGCGTGAACGACTCGCCGTACGAGCCGAGATAGACGAAGATCGTGCGCCGCTCCGGCGGGATCGCCTCGAGCCAGGCCGGCGCGGCCTCGGCGCGCTCGTGCAGCAGCGGACCGACGCGATGCACGTGCGCCGGCAGCGCGACGGTCGGCGCGAACTCCTCGGCGTCCATCAGGATCGTCGCGTCGCCCTCGAACAGATCCTTCATCGACGCGACCGGCGCCGCGCCGCGTGCGCGCAGGTACGCGGCGTACGGCCGCGCCCAGCGCCGGAACAGCTGCTCCTCGACCCAGGCCGACGCCGGCCGCAGCAGTGCGCGCGGCAGGAAACGGCCGAGCGCGCCGAGCGGATGCGATTCCGGCAGCACCTTCTCGCCGGCGAAGTAGCGCGTCAGCACGGTGTTGCAGAGCACCGCGCGCGGCGTGCGCGTCAGCCGCGCGGAGACGCCGAGCGTCGGCCGGTGCAGGTCGACGACCGCGTCGGCCGCGTGGCGCTCGATCAGCGCGGTCTCCTGCGCGACGAACTCGGCGACGCTCGCCGGCGTGTGATAGTCGAGGCTCGAGCGATTGATGTGCGCGACGCCGTGCGCGGGATCGAGCTCGACGACGTCGACGACGTCGAAGCCGGCGTCGCGCACGTAGCCGACGCACTTGCCGCGCGCGGCGAACACGACGCGGTCGCCGCCGGCGCGCAGCGCCTGCGCGATCGCGACCAGCGGCTGCGTGCCGCCGAGATGGTTCGCATACGGGAACATCAGGATCGTCTTCACCGCGCGTCGTCGTCGCGGCGATCCGGTGCGGGGCCGAACGCGCGCTCGGCTTCGTCCGGCGCGAGCCGGCGCCAGCCGCCCTTCGCGAGGGTTCCGAGCGGCAGCCCGCCGACGGCGACGCGGACGAGGCGCAGCACGTCGACGCCGAGCGCCGACAGCATGCGCCGGATCTGCCGGTTGCGGCCTTCGTCGAGGACGATCTCGAGCCACGCGTGGCGGTCGCCGCGGCGCAGCTCGCGCACGGATTTCGGCGCGAGGCGCTCGCCGCGGTCGTCGACGCCGCGGCCGAGCGCATCGAGCAGCGCGGCGTCCGGCAGGCGGTCGATCTGCACGTGATAGGTCTTGTCGACGTGCGCGTCAGGCGCGGTCACGCGCGCGGCCCAGGCGCTGTCGTTCGTCAGCAGCAGCAGGCCTTCGCTGGCCTTGTCGAGCCGGCCGACCGGGGCGAGCCACGGCAGCCCGGCGCCGTCGAGCAGCGCGTAGACGGTCTCGCGGCCGCGCTCGTCGGCCGCACTCGTCACGTAGCCGCGCGGCTTGTTCAGCATCACGTAGACGCGCTCGCGCGGCACGACCGCGACGCCATCGACGGCGACGCGATCGTGCCCGGCGTGCACCGGCGTCTCCGGGTCACGCACGATGCGGCCTTCGACCGCGACGCGGCCGGCGCGGACCCAGGCCGCGGCCTCGCTGCGCGAGCACACGCCGAACTTCGAGAGCACGCGCGCGACGCCGTGGCGCGTCGCGGCGCGCCCGTCGCGGCGCGCGGAAGTCGGCGTCGAAGGACCGCGGCTCGGCATCCGGATGTCAGCGGCGAACGGGGCGCCGATGATACCCGCGCCGCCGCGCGGCGGACGAGCCGGCGCCGCGCGGCTCCGGCGCCGCGTCGACGCCGCCGGAACGACCGTTTCGTCCGCGGCCGGCGCGAAGCGCACCGACGCCGCGGCGCCGACCGTCAGCGGCGCGCTCGCACGGGACGGCCGCAGCGCGCCGTCGCCGCGACCGGCGGCGGCCGCAGCGAACGCATCGCGAGGCGAACCCTGCGAGCGGACGACGTCCGCGCTCGTCGGGAACGGTCGGACGGGCGTCGACGCGATCCATCGCGGATTCGCGTCGCGCCGCGATCCCGCCGCGCCGCCGGCGGACGCCGGGACGTCCATGTATGCGTACATCCACGACGGCTCCGGCGCGCACCGGCTCATCGCTGCGCACGCAGCGCGGCGAGCCAGCCGGCCTGGAAGCGCGTGCGCGCGTCGAGGCACCGCATCAGCTCGACGACGCGACGATCGAGCGTACGCGCCGAGATCGCGAGGTCGTGCGCGATCGCCTTGTCGTTGAGGCCGGCCGCGAGCATCGCGACGAGGCGGTCCGCGCCCGGCGGCAGCGGCGCCGGCGCGCCGACCGTCGCGCGGCCGTCCGCCTCGAACACGATCGGCGCGGCGCGCGCCCACATCAGCTCGAACCGCTGGCAGAGCGCGTCGAGCAGCGTCGACGAGCGCACCAGCAGCGCCGCGTCGTAGACGCGATCGAGGTCGAGCGGCACCAGCGCGAGGCTGCGGTCGACGACGACGAGCTTCAGCGAGACGCCGGCGAACACGCGCGTCTCCTCGCCGGCCCCGATGTGATCGCGCAGGCGGTCGAGCGCGCCCGGCAGCTCGAGCGTCGATGCGTCGACGATGTTGCGGTAGGCGACGCCGCGCGCGATCGCGCGCCCCTGCGCCGCGTTGCGGTTGGCGACGCCCATGACGTACGGCGGCCGCTCGATGCCGAGGAACTCCGTGCGCGCGGAGTGCTGAAGCTGCTCGTAGACGCGCACCTGCGCCTCGCTGCCGGTGATGATCTCGACGACCCGGCGCTCGTCCTTCTCGTCGCCGCCGCGGCCGCGCATCAGCTTTTCCTGCAAGTGCGCGCCGACCAGCCGCGCGCGCTGCAGCTCGCCCTGGCGCTTGGAGACCAGCGCCTCGATCGCGATGTCCGGCGGCGCCAGCAGGTAGCGCGGCGGCCGCTCGGGCAGCCGCGTGACGAGCCCTTTCCGCTCGAGCGAATCGAGCGCGCGCTGCACGGTCGCCGCGGGCCGGCGCAGCGCGGCCGCGACCGCGGTGGCACCGGCGGTCTCGCGCTCGAACAGCTTGCGGTAGACCGCCTGCTCCGACTCGTCGAGGCCGAGCGTCTCGAGCGCGCTCGCCTCGAACGCTTCGCTCGACGCGCCGTTCGCGGCCGCGCGCGCGCGCGTGCTGCGCCGCGCCGCGCCGGCGCGCGGCTCAGCGCCGGACGAAGTCGTCATACGAGCGCTCCGCGGACGCCTCGCGCACGACGTCGTCGACGCGCGCGGCCGGCGGACCGCCGTGCAGCCATTCGTGCAGCCGCTCGAGCGCGTCGTCGGCTCCGCACGCGACGACCTCGACGCGGCCGTCGGCGAGGTTCGCCGCGTAGCCGGTCAGGCCGAGCTCGCGCGCACGCGCCTGCGTCGACGCACGGAAGCAGACGCCCTGCACGCGTCCGCAGACGAAGAACCGCGCGGCCGGCATCGCGTCACGACCGCGTCGCGGCGGCGATCGCCTTCTCGAGGTCGACCGCGGTGATCGGACCGGTGAACTTCTTCGCGACCGTGCCGTCCGGCGCGATCAGGTACGTCGTCGGCAGCCCGCGCGGCGTGTCGAAGTCCGCCGGCGGCGCCTCGACGTCGACCTGCGCGAGCGGATAGGCGACCGGATGCGCCTTCGCGAACGCGGCGATCTCGGCCTTGTCGGCGTCGTCGTAGGCGAGCCCGATCGCGGTGACGTCCTTGCGCGAGGCGACGAACGCCGACAGATCCGGCATCTCCTTGATGCACGGCGTGCACCAGGTCGCCCACAGGTTCACGACGACCCAACGGCCGTGCTGCTTGGCGAGGTCGAAGCGGCCGCCGTCGAGCGTCTGGATGCTGAGCGACGGCCGCTTCGCATCGGCGGCCGCGGCGGCCAGCGCGGGTGCGCCGACCAGCACGGCGAGTACGAGGGCGAGGAATCGCGTCGATTTCATGCAGGCTCCGTCGGGTCCGGCGCGCGCGGCGTCGCGCGCGAGGGGACGGATGGTAGCGCCGGCGGAAACAGCGCGGCTAGCGGCACGTCGAGCACGCCGCGCAGCTCCGTGCCGAGCCGCGTCAGCAGCTCCGCGGCCGGCGCCGGCAGGCCGTCGGCGCCGGCGGGCGCGCCGAGCGGCAGGCGGTAGCCGCCTTCCTCGTAGATCTCGGCGAGATCGGCCGCGGCGAGATCGCGCACGACGAGCCACTCGCCGAGCTCGCCGCGGCGGATCAGGCCGACGCGGTGCAGATCGCCGAGATAGCGCTGCAGCACGTCGTCGGTCAGCAGCGGCTCGGCCGCGAGCAGCTCGCCGCTGTGCAGGCCGCGACCGGCGCGCTGCGCGTCGGCGAAGCGCGCGAGCACGCGCAGGAGGCCGGCGAGCTCCGCGTCGCGCGGCAGCCGCAGCTCCGGCGGGCGGTAGTCGAACGCCGACAGCGACGCGGTCACCGACGCGCCGAACAGCACGATGATCCAGGACAGGTAGATCCAGAAGATGAAGATCGGCACGATCGCGAGCGCGCCGTAGACTTGCTGATAGCTCGCGTACTTCGTCGCGTACAGCGCGAAGCCGCGCTTGGCGGCCTCGAACAGAGCGGCCGCGATCAGGCTGCCGATCGCCGCGTCGCGCAGGCGCACGCCGCGGTTCGGAATCACGACGTACGCCGCGAACAGCGCGGCCCAGACGATCAGGAACGGCAGCGCGGCGAGCACGCGCGCCTTGATCGAGAACTGCGCCGCCGCCGCGTCGATGAACGGCAGCGCGAGCGCGTACGAGCTGATCGCGAGCGCGGCGACCAGCAGCAGCGGCCCGAGCGTCAGCGCGGTCCAGTAGATCACGAAGCGCGCGGTCGCGCCGCGCGCGACCTGCACGCGCCAGATGCGGTTGAACGCGTCCTCGATGCTCATCATCAGCGACACCGCGCTGAACAGCAGCACGAGCACGCCGACCGCGGTCGCCTTGCTCGCGTTGTCGGCGAACTGCGTGATGTAGCCCTGCACGGTGCTGCCGGCGGCCGGCACGAAGTTCTCGAACACCCACTGCGTGATCTGCTCGCGCCAGCCGGCGAAGCCCGGGAACGCGGCGAGGAAGCCGAGCACGGCCGCGGTCAGCGGCACCAGCGCGAACACCGAGGTGTAGGCGAGCGCACCGGCGGTCTGCAGGCAGCGATCCTCGACGAAACGCTGCCAGGTGAAGCGCAGGAATGCGGTCGAGCGATCGCGGTCGACGTGCGAGCGGGCGAAGGTCGCGAAGCGCGCGAGCATCGCTTGAATCTAGCGCAGCGCGGGCGCGGGGCCAAATCGCGCCGGCCGATGTCAGCCGCGGGCGCGGTTCGGCGTAATCGCACGACGCCCCTTCGCCGGAGACCGCCGATGCTGCGCGACGCACGTGTGCGCTGTTCGCTCGCCGTTCTGCTCGCCGCCGCCGCGAGGCTGCCGACCGCCGCGGCGAGCGACGGCGTCGTCGGCCCCGGCGGCTGCGACGAAGCCGGCTTCGACGCGGTGCTCGCGACCGTGCAGGACAGCGGCGGCGGCACGATCACGTTCGACTGCGGCGCGGCGCCGACGACGATTCCGATCACGAGCTACGCGGCGATATCCGCGGCGGTGACGATCGACGGCGGCGACCGCATCACGCTCGACGCCGGCGGCGCCGCCGCGTTCTTCCAGGTGTTCTCCGGCGCGCGTCTGGAGCTCCGGCATCTGACCCTGCGCGGCGGCACGTTCGGCGGCGTGAACGTGCTCGAGAACTTCGGCGCGCTCGAGCTGAGTTCGGTCGCGATCCTCGACAGCACGAGCAGCGCGCTGGTGAACTACGGCTCGACGCTCGTGCAGTCGAGCCGGTTCGCGGACAACGCCGCGCCGGCCGGCGACGCCGGCGCCGCGCTGCGCAATGAAGGCGGCACCGCGCTGATCGCCGACACGACGTTCTCCGGCAACGTCGTCGCCGGCGACACCGGCACCGGCGGCGCGATCGCGGCGAACGCCGGCACGCTCGAGATGCACCGCTCCACGTTCACGACGAATCGCGCGCCGGACGGCGGCGCGATCTTCGTCGGCGCGGACGCGAGCGCACGAATCGAGCAGTCGACGTTCAGCGGCAACCGGGCCGGATACGCCGGCGCGATCGAGACGTGGAGCAGCGATCTCGGCATCCGCACGAGCCGCTTCGACGGCAATGCCGCGGAGAGCGGCGACGGCGGCGCGATTTGGTCGCTCGGCGGCTCGCCGGCGATCGAATACGACCAGTTCACCGACAACACCGCCGCGACGACCGGCGGCGCGGTCTCCTGCTCTGCCGACGTGCTGAACGTCAGCCGCTCCGCATTCGGCTCGAACCGCGCCGGCGCCGCGGGCGGCGCGCTCTACGGCGGCTGCGGCTTCCTCGTCACCGACAGCACGTTCCACGCGAACACGGCCGGCGCAGGCGCCGGCGGCGGCGCGATCTATCACACCGGCGCGCGGTACGCCGGCGTGTTCTTCACGACGATCGCGGACAACGCCGCCGGCTACGGCGGCGGCATCGTCAGCGAGAGCTCGGACGGCACCTCGGTCAACCTGTTCGGCGTGCTGCTCGCCGGCAACGACGGCGGCAACTGCGCCGGCGTGCTGACCTCGGGCGGCTACAACGTCAGCGACGACAGCTACTGCGGCGGCGCGTTCGGCGGACCCGGCGACCTCGGCTCGACGCCGGTGCCGCTGCAGGCGTTCGCCGATCACGGCGGCCCGACCGACACGCAGCCGCCGCAAGCCGGCAGCGCCGCGATCGACCGCATTCCGTCGGACGTATGCCTCGGCGTCGGCGCCGGGCCGCTCGACCAGCGCGGCGCGGCGCGTCCGGCCGGCGCAGTCTGCGACAGCGGCGCGTACGAGCTCGGCGGCATCGTCGACGAAATCTTCGGCGACGGCTTC
>DASWOS010000476.1:0-3998 GCA_036398645.1 Dokdonella sp.
GCCACCAGCGCGATATGCGTCTCTGCCAATTCTTCGACGGAGCGCAGATATGCACGCGCCGCCGGCGGGAGTTTCGAGAATTCGCGCACGCCGGAGGTCGATTCTTCCCAGCCCGGGAATTCTAGATAGACGGGTTTGCATTCGTCCCAACCGGCCGCGTCGAGCGGCGCGAGTTCGCGGCGCTTTCCGCGATATTCGTACGCGATGCAGACCTTGATCGAAGGCAGGCCGTCGAGCACGTCGAGCTTGGTGATCGCGAGGCCGTTGATCGCGTTGATCTGGGTCGCGCGTTTCAGCGCGACGAGGTCGATCCAGCCGCAGCGGCGCGGCCGCCCGGTGCTCGCGCCGAACTCCTGTCCGCGCCGGCGGATCTCCTCGCCGAGCGCGTCGTGCAGCTCGGTCGGGAACGGGCCGCCGCCGACGCGCGTCGCGTACGCCTTGCAGATGCCGAGCACGTAGTCGATGTCGCTCGCGCCGACGCCGGTGCCGGCGAGCGCGCCGCCGACCGTCGTGTTCGACGAGGTCACGAACGGATACGTGCCGTGGTCGATGTCGAGCAGCGCGCCCTGCGCGCCTTCGTAGAGGATGTGCTCGCCGCGTCGGCGCGCGTCGTACAGCAACGTCGCGACGTCGGCGATCATCGGGTTCAGGTACTCGCCGAAGCGCAGCGCGTCGTCGAGCGTCTGCTGATAGTCGACCGGCGCGGCGTTCAGCCACTTCGTCAGCACGAAGTTGTGGTAGTCGAGCGTCGCGCGGAGCTGGTCCGGCAGCTCGCCCGGGTACATCAGATCCGCGACGCGGATGCTGCGCCGTGCGACCTTGTCCTCGTAGGCCGGGCCGATGCCGCGCCCGGTCGTGCCGATCGCCTTCTCCGCCGACGCCTTCTCGCGCGCCTGATCGAGCGCGACGTGGTAGGGCATGATCAGCGGCGTCGCCGGACTGATCTTGAGCCGCGAGCGCACGTCGACGCCGGTGGCTTCGAGCTCGGCGATCTCGTGCTCGAGCGCGGCCGGCGACAACACCACGCCGTTGCCGATCAGGCACAGCACGCCTTCGCGCAGGATGCCGGACGGAATCAGATGCAGCACGGTCTTCTTGCCGCCGATGACGAGCGTGTGGCCCGCGTTGTGGCCGCCCTGAAAGCGCGCGACGGCGCCGACGCGCTCGGTCAACAGATCGACGATCTTGCCCTTGCCTTCGTCGCCCCATTGAGCGCCGAGGATCACGACTGACTTGCCCATGACGTTTCCGTGAAAAGCCGATGATTCGGATGGATGGAGGTAGAGGCTCGGCCGCGCGGCGGTACCGCGACGCGCGGCGCGCCGCGGCTCAGTGGACGATCTTCAACGCGATCAGCCCGACGACGATCATGCCGCCGCCGATCATACGCAGCGAACGCGCATCGATGCGTTGCAGTTGCTCGGCCATGCGCTTCCACTTCCGCGGCGCGGCGAACAGGAACAGGCCCTCGAAGACGAGCACCAGGCACAGCGCCGCCGCGAGCTCGCCGGCCACGGGGACGCTACTTGCTTTCCTGCAGGTAATGCAGGAATTCCGCTTTCGGATCGAGCACGAGCGTGCTGTTCGAGCCCGGCAGCGACTCGCGGTAGGCCTCGAGGCTGCGGTAGAACGCGTAGAACTCCGGATCGCGCCCGTACGCGGCGGCATAGGTCTGCGACGCGGCCGCGTCGCCCTCGCCGCGCGTCTTCTCCGCGTCGCGATACGCCGCGGCCTTGATGACCTGCACCTGCCGGTCCGCGTCCGCGCGGATCGTCTTCGCGCTTTCCGAGCCCTCGGCGCGCAGCTGGTTCGCGACCTTCTTGCGCTCCGAGCGCATGCGCTCGTAGACCGAGCCGATCACGCTGCCGTCCTCGGGCAGGTCGATGCGCTTGATGCGCACGTCGACGACGTCGATGCCGAGCCCCTGCGTCTTCGGATTCGCCTCGGTCACGAGCAGCTGCGTCAGGTCCGCACGCGCGCCGGAGACGAGTTCCTGCAGCGTGCGCGAGTTGATCGCCGTGCGCAGTCCTTCCTTGACGATCGGACCGAGCCGCTGCTGCGCGCGCCCCTCGTCACCGCCGACCGTGACGTAGAACTTCGACGGATCGGCGATGCGCCACTTCACGTAGAAGTCGATGTTGACGTCCTTCTTCTCGGAGGTCAGATAGCGCTCCGGCGCCGAATCGAGCGTCAGCACGCGCTTCTCGAAATGCCGCACCTGCTGGATCAGCGGCAGCTTGAAGTGCAGGCCCGGCGCGTACCCGGTGCGCGCGATGCGGCCGAACTGCAGCAGGATCGCGGTCTGTCCTTCGTTGACGACGAACATCGAGCTCGCCGCGACGAATGCGGCGAGCAGCACGGCGACGACGGTCGCGAAACGCATCAGCGGGCTCCTTTCGCCGACTCCGGCGCGACCAGCGTCGCCGCCGCGGTCGCCGCGGCGCCGCGCGCGTCGACCGGCGGCAGCGCGAGGATGTTCTTGCCGGACGAGAGATCGATGACCTTCGGCGTCGCGGCGAGGACTTCCTGCATCGTCTCGAGGTACAGGCGCCGGCGCGTGACCTCGGGCGCGGCCTTGTACTGCGCCTCGACGAGATTGAAGCGCTGCGCGTCGCCGTCGGCGCGCGCGACGCGCTCGCTCTTGTAGCCCTCGGCCTCGGCGCGCGCACCCGCCGCGTCGCCGCGCGCCTCCGGCACGACCTGGCTCGCGTAGGCCTTCGCTTCCTCCTCGAGGCGCTGCTTGTCCTGCAACGCGCGATTCGCGTCGTCGAACGCGTCCTTGACCTCGGGCGGCGGACGCACGTTCTGGAAGTTCAGCTCGGTCAGCGTCAGGCCGGTCTTGTACTGGTCGAGCGTCGCCTGCAACAGGCGCTTCGCGTTCGCCATCAGCTCGGCGCGCTGACCGGACAGGATCGTGTCCATGCTGCTGTTGCCGATGACCGAGCGCACCGCGCTCTCCGCGGCCTGACCGAGCGTCTCGTCCGGCTCGCGCACGCCGAACACGAACTGCTGCGGATCGGTGACCTGATACTGCACGTTGAAGTCGACGAGCACGATGTTCTCGTCGTTGGTCAGCATGCGCACCTGATCGGTGGTCTGCCGGACCGAGCCGACGTCGACCTTGACGACCGATTCGATCGGCCGCGGGAATTTGAAGTTGATGCCGGGCGTCATCAGCCGCGAGAACTGGCCGAAGCGCAGCACGACGCCGGTGTCGCTCGCGTCGACGCGGACGACGCTGTCGAACGCGAGCCATGCGATCAGGATGCCGACCACGGCGACGCCGAAACCGCCGCCGCCACCGCCGAACAAGCGGTTCAGGAATTCGCGCAGCCGCCGGGTCAGCGCGTCGAAATCCGGTGAGGGACCGCCGCCGCCACCGCCGTCACGCCACGGATCGCGCTGCTTGCCGCCGCCGGGTTCGTTCCACGCCATCGCCGTCCACCTCATCTCATCGCCGTGCATGCCGGCGCACGCAGACGCTCGGAACTCGGAAAGCCTTGGATTCGTCCGGCCGCCGCGGACCGGAGCGGCGCGCAGCCGGCGCCGTCAGTGCGGGGTTGCCGAAGAATTGTAGGTACGGCGTCCGATGGCGGCAAGCAAGCGGTCGCGCAGCCAATCGCCGTCGCCGCTGGGCAGGCCGAACAACGGCTCGACGCGCGCGAGCGGCGCATCGATGCGGATGCGCCAGCCGTCGTCGTCGGCGTGCTCCTCCGCGACGAGGCCCTGCTCGTGCAGGCGCGCGCGCAGCCGGCCGGCTTCGACCGGAAGGTGCAGCTCGGCCTGCACGCGCTCGGCGCCGAGGCTGCGCGCGATCGTCGCGAACAGCGCGTCGATGCCGCTGCGGTCGAGCGCGGAGACGCGCACGCGCGCACGCCGCGCTTCGACGACGTCGCCGCTCGCCGCCGGCGCGAGGCCGTCGTCGCCGCGCTCGCGCGCGTCGCCGTCGCGCGCTTCGCTCGCGAGCAGATCGATCTTGTTGAAGACGAGCACCTGCG
>DASWOS010000477.1:0-1548 GCA_036398645.1 Dokdonella sp.
TCGCGATCGAGCAGGCCCGCCGCATCGGTCACGCGCTGCCGGTGCCGGACGATTCGATCGCGATCTGTTCCTTCGGCGACGCCTCGGCCAACCATGCCACCGCGCAGACCGCCTTCAACGCGGCGCAGTGGACGGCCTACCAGAAGCTGCCCGCGCCCGTGCTGTTCGTGTGCGAGGACAACGGCATCGGCATCTCGGTGAAGACGCCGGGCGGCTGGATCGCCAGCTCATTCGGCCGGCGCGACGGTCTCGACTACTTCCACGCCGACGGCCTCGATCTCGCCGAGGGCTACGAGCAGGTCGCGCGCGCCGTGCACCATTGCCGGACGACGCGCCGGCCGACCTTCCTGCACCTGCGCACGGCGCGCATCATGGGCCACGCCGGCACCGACTTCGAGATCGAATGGCGCAGCATCGAGGAACTCGTCGCGGTCGAGGCGACCGATCCGCTGCTGCGCTCGGCCGCGATCGCGCTCGAGTCGGGCCTGTACACGCGGGACGCGCTGCTCGCCGAGTACGAGGCGACGCGCGCGAAGTGCTTCGCCGCGGCCGAGCAGGCCGACCGCCGGCCGAAGCTGACCACGCTCGCCGACGTCGTCGCACCGCTCGCGCCGTACACGCCGGACGCGGTCGCCGCCGAAGCCGCGCGCGCCGACTACGACGTCGCGCGCGCGGCCGCGTTCGGCGCCGGCAAGCTGCCGGAGACGCAGCCGCCGCGTCATCTCGCGATCCAGATCAACAACGCGCTGCACGATCTGCTCGCGAAGTATCCGGAAGCGCTGCTGTTCGGCGAGGACGTCGCGCAGAAAGGCGGCGTCTACACGGTCACCAAGGGCCTGCACAAGACGTTCAAGAACGCGCGCGTGTTCAACACGCTGCTCGACGAAACGACGATCCTCGGCCTCGCGCAGGGCTACGCGAACCTGGGCCTGCTGCCGATCCCGGAGATCCAGTACCTCGCGTACTTCCACAACGCCTGCGATCAGATCCGCGGCGAGGCCGCGTCGCTGCAGTTCTTCTCGAACGGGCAATACCGCAACCCGATGCTCGTGCGCATCGCCGGCCTCGGCTATCAGCGCGGGTTCGGCGGGCACTTCCACAACGACAACTCGATCGCGGCGCTGCGCGACATCCCGGGCCTCGTCGTCGGCTGCCCGAGCCGCGGCGACGACGCGGCGACGATGCTGCGCACGCTCGCCGCGCTCGCGAAGGTCGACGGCCGCGTCGCGGTGTTCCTCGAGCCGATCGCGCTGTACATGACGAAGGATCTCCACGCGCCCGGCGACGGCGGCTGGCTGACCGCGTATCCGCCACCGGACCAGGCGATGCCGCTCGGCGAGCCGCGCGTCTACGGCGAGGACGCCGACGACCTCGTGATCCTGACCTACGGCAACGGCGTGCCGATGAGCCTGCGTGCCGCGCGCGAGATCGAGGCAAAGCTCGGTTGGAAGTCCCGCGTCGTCGACCTGCGCTGGCTCGTGCCGCTGAACGACGCCGCGATCGCCGCGCACGCGCGCGACGCCAAGCGCATCCTCGTCGTCGACGAGG
>DASWOS010000478.1:0-9750 GCA_036398645.1 Dokdonella sp.
GCCTCCGGCATGCCGGTCATGCCGACGAGGTCGCAGCCGTCGCGGCGCAGGCGCGCGATCTCCGCGCGCGTCTCCAGCCGCGGCCCCTGCGTCGCGCCGTAGCAGCCGCCGTCGACGACGGCGACGCCGGCGCGCGACGCCGCGTCGACGAGCTCGCGGCGCAGTCCCGGCGCGTACGGCTCGGTGAAGTCGATGTGCTTGACCTCGGCGCCGTCGACGTCGCAGAAGCTGGTCAGGCGCCCGTGCGTGTAGTCGACGATCTGGTCCGGCACCGCGACCACGCGCGGCCCCATGTCGGCGCGGATGCCGCCGACCGCGTTGACGCCGACGACGCGGCGCGCGCCGAGCCGGTGCAGCGCCCAGACGTTCGCACGGTAGTTCACGCGATGCGGCGCGACCGTGTGGCCCTCGCCGTGTCGCGCGAGAAACGCGACGCGGCACGTGCCGATCCGGCCGACCACGACCGGAGCGGACGCGGCGCCGTACGGCGTGTCGACGACGTGCCGCTCGGCGTCCTCGAGTCCGGGGAACCGGTACAGGCCGGTGCCGCCGATCAGCGCCAGATCGATCGTTTCGCTCATGCGTCCACCGCGTAGATCGCCGCGAGGTTGCGGCCTTGTTCGTGATAGTCCATGCCGTAGCCGAACACGTAGCGGTCCGGCACCTCGACGCCGACGAAGTCCGCGCCGAGCCCGGCGACGCCGCGGCCGTGGCGCTTCTCGCAGAGCACCGCGATCAGCACGCGCGCGGCGCCCTGCGCGAGACAGAAGTCGCGGATCGCGCGCAGCGTGTGCCCCTCGTCGAGGATGTCGTCGACGAGCAGCACGGTCGCGCCGGCCATGTCGGCGGCCGGGCGCTTGATCCAGTGCAGCTCGCCGCCGCTGGTCGCGCCGCGATAGCGCGTCGCGTGCACGTAGTCGAAGCGCAGCGGCGCCGCGATCGTCGGCGCGAGCCGGCCGGCGAACACGAGCGCGCCCTGCATGACCGTGACGAACAGCGCCGGGCCGCCGCCGAGCACCGCGTCGATCTGTGCGCCGATCCGCGCGATCGCACGCTCGAGCGCGGCGCCGTCGTGCACGAGGTCGGCGCGCGCGAGCGCGTCGGCGAGCGCGGGCACGCTCACGGACGCTCCGTGACGGCGGCGAGCGCGTCGAGACGCTCGACGAACTCGTCGCGCTGCGGGTTCGCGATCAGCGCCTCCCAGGTCGGCGCGACCTCGCCTTGCAGCCGCGCGAGCAGGTCCGCGTCGCACGGCGGCGCGTGCCGGCTCGCCGCGATCGCCTCGTCGACGATCGCCGGACCGCACGCGAGCAGCAGGTCGCAGCCGGCGGCGAGATGTGCCTCGACGCGCGCGGCGACGCCGCCGGCGGCTTCCGCGGCGGCCATGCCGATGTCGTCGCCGATGACCGCGCCGCGGAAGCCGAGCTCGCCGCGCAGCACGTCCTCGATCCAGACGCGCGAGTAGCCGGCCGGACGCGAATCGACCGCCGGATACGTCACGTGCGCCATCATGACCGCCTCGGCGCCGGCCGCGATCGCGTCGGCGAACGGGATCAGATCCGCGTCGCGCAGCTCGTCGAGCGTGCGCGGGTCGACCGCCGCGTCGAAATGCGTGTCCTCGGCGACCGAACCGTGGCCGGGAAAATGCTTCAGCGTCGCCGCCATGCCGGCCAGGCGCATGCCGCGCAGGTACGCCTGGGTCAGCTCCGAGACCGCCTGCGGCGCCGCGTCGAACGCGCGCTCGCCGATCGCGCGGTTGCCGCGCGCGAGGTCCGCGACCGGCGCGAAGCTGAGGTCGACGCCGATCGCGCGCATCTCGCTCGCCATCAGCCAGGCGTGCTCCTCGGCACGCGCGACCGCCGCACGCGGATCGCGCGCGTACAGCGCGCCGAGATGCGCGAGCGCGGGCAGCCGCGTGAAGCCGGTGCGGAAGCGCTGCACCGGCCCGCCTTCCTGGTCGACGCAGACGAGGAACGGCTCCGGCCGCGCGAGGCGGACCTCGTCGATCAGCCCGACGACCTGGTCGCGGCTGTCGAAGTTGCGCGCGAACAGGATCACGCCGACGACCTGCGGCACGGCGAGCCGGCGGCGGTCGTCCTCGCCCAGGGTCGTGCCGGTCAGTCCGATGATCAGCATGCGTCGTCGCCTTCCGTTCGGTCCGCGTCCGCGGCGGCGCGCTCGGCCTCGCTCCATTGCGAGTACGGGTGCGCCGCGAGGTGCAGATTGTAGTAGCGCGCGAGCGCGCTGACTTCGCGGCCGAGCCACGGCGGCCGCGGGAACGCGGCGTCGGCCGCGTCGAGCTCGAGCTCGGCGACGACGAGACCCGCGTTCGCGCCGCCGAACTCGTCGACCTCGAACACGTGGCCTTCGACCTCGACGTGGTGCCGGCGCTTCTCGACGACGTCGCCGGCCAGCGTCGCGAGCATGCGCTCGGCGTCGTCGCGCGGAATCGCGTACTCGTACTCGTCGCGCACGATGCCGGGCGTCGCCGACTTGACGTTCAGGAACGCGTCGGCGCCGCTGACGCGTACGCGTACCGAGCAGCGCGCGGCCGGCGGCCCGGCGAGATAGCCCTGCACGATCGCCTCGCTGCGCGCGACGTGCGCGCGCCAGGCGTCGCCGACGACGAGAAACTTGCGTTCGATTTCGGTGCCCATGCGTTCGAGGATCGGAGACGAGGATTCGGAGCAGCGGCCGGCTCGGCCACGGTGACCGGCTGCGGCGCGCCACGGTGCGACGCGGATGCGGACGATACGCCGGATCGGTGCCCGCGCGGAACGAACGCCGGCGCGGAGTCGCGCCCGGCCGCCGCTGCGCGATCCTGGCGCGACGCACGCGCGCGCGCCGCGCGCCGCCGTCGCAAGCGCGACGAAGCGTCCCCGCCGCAGCGGCACCGGCCGCACGCGCCGCGCGCGCGGACGAGCGGCCGCAGCCGACGAGCGCGATGCGGAGCGGGCGTCGCGCATCGCCGCTCCGCTCAACGCTCGAACAGCGCGATCGACTCGACGTGCGCCGTGTGCGGAAACATGTCCATGACGCCGGCGCAGACGAGCGTGAAGCCGTGCTTCGCGACGAGCGTGCCGGCGTCGCGCGCGAGCGAGCCCGGATGGCACGACACGTAGACGACGCGGCGCGTGCCGGCCTGCGGCAGGTACTCGAGCACGGCGGCCGCGCCGGAGCGCGGCGGGTCGAGCAGCAGCTTGTCCGAGCGCGCGCGCGCCCACGGCGCGGTGCGCTGGTCCGCGGCGAGATCGGCGGCGAAGAATTCGGCGTTGCCGATCCGGTTGCGCGCCGCGTTCTCTCTCGCGCGCGCGACGAGTCCGGCCTCGCCTTCGACGCCGGTCACGCGGCCGGCTCGACGCGCGATCGGCAGCGTGAAGTTGCCGAGCCCGCAGAACAGGTCGAGCACCGCGTCGGCGGGCGTCGGGTCGAGCAGCTCGAGCGCGCGCGCGATCATCTTGCGGTTCATGCCGGCGTTGACCTGCACGAAGTCGAGCGGCCGGAACGCGATGTCGACGTCCGCGTCGGCGATGCGGAATGCGAGCTCGACCGTGTCCGGCCAGAGCGGCGTCACGCTGTCCGGTCCGCCCGGCTGCAGCAGCATCGCGAGGCCGTGCGCGCGGCCGAATGCGATCAGCGCCTCGCGGTCGCGCGTGCCGAGCGGCGCGAGATGCCGGAACGTCAACGCGACCGTCGCGTCGCCGGCGCTGATCTCGATCTGCGGAATCGCCGCGCGTGCGTCGAGCGCGGAGACGAGCTCGCCGAGCGCGTGCAGGCGCTCGCCGACCTCGGGCAGCAGCGTGTGACAGACCGACAGGTCCGCGACGAAGCGCGGGTCCTGCTCGCGGAAGCCGACCAGCGCCTTGCCCTTCTTCTCGACCCATTTGACCGACAGGCGCCCCTTGCGGCGATAGCCCCACGGCTCGTCGCGCAGCGGCGGCAGCCACTCGCGCGGCGCGACCTTGCCGATGCGCTCGAAGTTCTCGGCGAGCACGCGCTGCTTCGCGGCGATCTGCGCGTCCGGCGGCAGGTGCTGCAGGCTGCAACCGCCGCAGCGGCCGAAATGCTCGCAGCGCGGCTCGATGCGTTCCGGCGCGCGCGTCAGCAGTTCCTCGAGCCGGGCTTCGTCGAAGCTGCGGTTGCGCTTGACGATGCGGATGCGCACGCGCTCGTGCGGCAGCGCGCCGGCGACGAACACGGTCTTGCCGTCGACGCGTGCGACGCCGCGGCCGTCGTGGGAAAGATCGAGGATGTCGACTTCGGTCGTCTGCATGCGAAACGCGATCGGGTCCGCGCGCGGCCGGGGAGCGCCTGGATCAACCGAAAACCCGGCCGGACAGCAAGCAGACGGATCGCCGCGCGAAGCCGCGATTGTAGCCTGCCGCGCCGTGCGTGCGGAGCGGATCGGCGTTGACCGCGCGCGCCGCGGCGGCGATGCTGCGCGGATCGAGCCGGAGCCAGCCGCCGATGCCGCGCCTCCTCGTCGCCGACGACAACCCGCTCAGCCTGCGCTTCCTCGCCGACGCGGCCGCCGCGGCCGGCGTCGAGGTCGAGACCGCCGCGGACGGCGACGAGGCAGTCGCGCACGCGCAGCGGACCGCGTTCGACCTGCTGCTGCTCGACGCGCGCATGCCGGGGTGCGGCGGCGCCGAGGCACTCGCGCGGATTCGCGCGGCGGCAGGCCCGTCGCGCACGGCGGTCGCGCTCGCGACGACCGCCGACGACGCGGCCGCGACGCAGGCCGCGCTCGTGGCCGCGGGTTTCGCCGAGGTCGTCGTCAAGCCGATCGCGGCCGACGCGTTGCAGACCGCGCTGGCGCGGCATCTCGCGCCCGGCGCGGCGCTCGACGACGCGCAGGCGCTCGCCGCGGCCGGCGGCGACGCCGGCGTCGTCGCCGCGCTGCGCGGCCTGTTCGCGAGCGAGCTCGACGCGCTGCCGGACGAGCTCGCGGCGTTCGCCGCCCGCGCCGACGCGGCCGCGCTGCGCGAGCGCCTGCACCGGCTCGACGCGTCGGCCGGATTCTGCGGCGCACCGGCGCTGCTGCGCGCGAACGCGCGCCTGCGCGCCGCGCTCGCCGCGGCGGAATGGCCGCATCGGGCGGTCGCCGAATGGCTCGCCGCGTGCGCGCGGGTGCGCGCGTTGCTGTCAGGCTGACGCGTCGTCGGCGCGTCCGCGCGGGCGCAGCGGCAGCGACCACGCGGCGAGGTCGCCGCCGAGCAGATGCCGGATCACCGCGCGCACGAGCCGCCGCAGCTCCGCGAGCCGTTCCGCGTCCGGCCGCTCGTCGCGCGCGAGCGCGAGCAGCGCGGCGCCGCGCACGCGCGGCCAGCCCGAGCCCGCGCGCCAGGCGACCGCGCCGGAATCCGGATCGTAGGCGTAGTCGAGATCCGGCTCGATCGGCTGGCCGTCGGCGGCGAGCGTCAGCGCCGGCGCGTAACCGAGATCGGCGAGGAAGTCGCGCTCGAAGCGGCGCAGCGTCCAGGCGACGTCGGCTTCGTCGGCGAGCCGCGCGAGGCATTGCGCGTACGCCGCGAACGCGCCCGCGTGCGCGTCGCCGCGGCCGCTGAGGCGCAGCACGAGCTCGTTCAAGTACATCGCCGCGAGCAGCGCGTCGCCGCCGAGCGCGAGCGGCGCGCTGGCGGTCTCCGCCGCGATCAGCGTGCCGAGCTCGCCGCGCGCGACCCAGGCGAGCAACAGCGGCTGCAGCGGCTGCAGCACGCCGCGCGGGATGCGGCTCCGCTCGCGGCGCACGCCGCGGGCGACGAGACCGACGCGGCCGTGGTCGCGCGAGAACGCCTCGATCAGCAGCGAGGTCTCGCGGTACGCCCGCGCGTGCAGGAGGAAGGCCGGCTGCTGCTCGACGTGCATCGGCATCGGGGCGCGCCCGCGTCAGCGGCCGCGCGGTCTCTCATTCGGAATAGCCGAACCGCTTCAGCGCCTGCGCGTCGTCGCTCCACGATTCGCGCACGCGCACGTGCAGTTGCAGGTAGACGCGGCGCTCGAGCAGCGCTTCGATCGCGCGGCGCGCGGCCGTGCCGATCTGCTTCAGGCGCGTGCCGCCGGCGCCGATGACGATCGCCTTTTGGCTGTCGCGCTCGACCCAGATCACCGCGGCGATCCGCGTCAGGCCCGCGTCGTCCTCGAAGCGCTCGATTTCGACCGCGACCGCGTACGGCAGCTCCGCGGACAGCTGGCGCATCGCCTGCTCGCGCACGAGTTCGGCGACGAGGAAGCGCTCGCTGCGGTCGGTGTATTCGTCCTCGGCGTACGCGGCCGGCCCGGACGGCAGCCGCGCGGCGAGGTCGTCGAGCAGCGCCGGTACGCCGTCGCCGCGCCGCGCCGCGACGAAGTGCACGGCGGCGTAGGCGCGTTCGCGCGAGAGCTCGGCCGCGAACGGCAGCAGCACGGACTTGTCGGCGAGCGTGTCGACCTTGTTGATCGCGAGCAGGCACGTCGCCGCGCGCGGCGCGACGAGCTGCCAGACCGCCTCGTCCTCGTCGCGCCAGCGCACGCCGTCGACGACGTGCACGAGCAGGTCGGCCTCCTCCGGCACCTGGCGCGCGGTGCGGTTCAACTGGCGGTTCAGCGCGCGCTTGCCGCCCTGGTGCAGGCCCGGCGTGTCGATGAACGCGATCTGCGCGTCGGGCCGCGTGACGACGCCGAGGATGCGGTGCCGCGTCGTCTGCGGCTTCGGCGTGACGATGCTGAGCCGCGCGCCGACCAGCGCGTTCAGCAGCGTCGACTTGCCGACGTTCGGCCGGCCGACCAGAGCGACGCGGCCGAAGCGGTGCGGGACGGTCGGCTCAGTGCTCATCGGCGAACGCCCTCTCCGCGTCGGCGAGCGCGCGCTCGGCGGCGATCTGCTCGGCCGCGCGGCGGCTCGTGCCGCTGCCGCTCGTCGCGATCGCGAGCGCGTCGACGCGGCAGGCGACGTCGAACGTGCGCGCGTGGTCCTCGCCGCCGACCGCGACGAGCTCGTAGACCGGCAGCGCGAGGTTGCGGCCCTGCAGCAGCTCCTGCAGGCGCGTCTTCGCGTCCTTCGGCGCCTGTGCCGCCGCGGCGACGCGCGCCTCGAACAGGCGCCGCACGACGGCGCGGCAGGCCTGCCAGCCGGCGTCGACGTAGATCGCGGCGACCAGCGCCTCGAACGCGTCGGCGAGGATCGAGTCGCGGCGATAGCCGCCGCTCTTCAGCTCGCCGGGGCCGAGGCGCAGGCGTTCGCCGAGCTCCTCGGCGCGCGCGACCTCGGCGAGCGCCGAGCCGTTGACCAGCGCGGCGCGCAGGCGCGTCATTTCGCCCTCGTCGGCGCGCGGATGACGTTCGTAGATCAGCTCGGCGACGAACAGGTTCACGAGCGCGTCGCCGAGGAACTCGAGGCGCTCGTTGTTCGCCTGGCCGGCGCTGCGATGCGTCAGCGCGCGCTCGAGCAGCACCGCATCGGCGAAGCGATGCCCGAGGATCGGCTTATTCGTCACCGGCACCGCGCAGATTGACCGACTTGTCGAACTTGCCGACGAGGTCGAGGTTGTACATGAACGGCACGCGCTTCTCGTAGGCGATGCGCAGCGTCGACGCGCCGCCCTGGCGCACGACCTGGATCGCCGACGGCGGCACGTCGGCGTCGTCTACGTACTGCGTGTCGAACTTCAGGCTGAGGTCGCGCCGGATCTCCTCGACGGACTTCTGCGCGGAGCCGGGCTCGCTGCGCAACTGCTCCATCGCCTTGACGACGCCGAAGTACTCGACGTACATCGGCACGAGGCGCATCGCGAGATACGCGAAGAAGCCGAGCACGCAAAGCACGATGATGAAGCCGATCAGCGTGATGCCCCCGACCTTGCGCTGCATGTTCATACGCTCTCCCCTTGCGCTGCGAACCGGACCGGGGGCTACTTTATCAGCGTGCCGATGCGGCTGAAGTCGATGCCGTTGTCGAGGTTCATCCAGATCACGAACGCCTTGCCGACGAGGTTCGCCTCCGGCACGAAGCCCCAGAAGCGGCTGTCGAGGCTGTTGTCGCGGTTGTCGCCCATCGCGAAGTAATGCCCCGGCGGCACCTTCCAGGTGCCATCGTGGCCGACGAACACCTGCGGCAGCTCCATGATCGGGTGCTTGACGCCGTCGAGGTCCTCCTCCTTGACCTGAGCCCCGGCCATGCTGTGGCCGGGCTCGGACGGGCCGGTGTACGGGCCGACGTAGCTCTGCGCGATCTCGTGGCCGTTCACGTAGAGCGTCTTGTTGCGGTAGGTGATCTCGTCGCCGGGCACGCCGACGACGCGCTTGATGTAGTCCTCCTTCGGGTTCTCCGGAAAGCGGAACACGAACACGTCGCCGCGTTTCGGCTCGCCGACCTCGAGGATCTTCGTGTTCAGCACCGGCAGGCGCAGGCCATAGGCGAACTTGTTGACGAGGATGAAGTCGCCGACCAGCAGCGTCGGCATCATCGAGCCGGACGGGATCTTGAACGGCTCGGCGAGGAACGAGCGGAACAGCAGGATCAGGAGCAGCACCGGGAAGAACGAGCGCGCGTACTCGACCGCGATCGGCTCGCGCAACGCGTTGCGCGTGCGCGCCTCGCGCTCCTCGGTCGACAGCGCGGTCATCTTCTCGAGCGCCTGCGCGCGGCGCGCGCGCGCGCCGGCGAGGAGCAGCCGGTCGGCGAGCCAGATCGCGCCGGACGCCGCGGTCAGCACCACGAGCAACAATGCGAAATCGAAATCCATGAGTTTCCCTTTCTGCTGCGCGCCGACGCGGCGGACGCGGATTCGCCTACTTGTTTTCCATCTGCAGCACCGCGAGGAACGCCTCCTGCGGGATCTCGACGCTGCCGACCTGCTTCATGCGCTTCTTGCCTTCCTTCTGCTTCTCGAGCAGCTTGCGCTTGCGCGACACGTCGCCGCCGTAGCACTTCGCGAGCACGTTCTTGCGCAGCGCCTTGACCGTCGAGCGCGCGACGATCTGCGCGCCGATCGCGGCCTGGATCGCGACGTCGAACTGCTGGCGCGGGATCAGGTCCTTCATCTTCTCGACGAGCTCGCGGCCGCGGCGCTCGGCCGCCGCGCGATGCGCGATCGAGGACAGCGCGTCGACGCGCTCGCCGTTGATCAGCACGTCCAGGCGCACGAACGGGCCGGCCTGGAAACGCTCGAAGTGGTAGTCCATCGACGCGTAGCCGCGCGAGACCGACTTCAGCTTGTCGAAGAAGTCGAGCACGACTTCGGCGAGCGGCAGCTCGTAGCTGATCTGCACCTGGCTGGCGAGGTACTGGATCGAGCGCTGCACGCCGCGCTTCTCCTCGCAGAGCTTGATCACGTTGCCGATGTAGTCCGGCGGCGTCAGGATGTTCGCGACGATGATCGGCTCGCGCACCTCCTCGATGTTCTGCGGCGGCGGCAGCTTGGCCGGGTTGTCGAGCGAGGCGACGCGGCCGTCGGTCAGCAGCACTTCGTAGACGACGGTCGGCGCGGTGGTGATCAGGTCGAGGTCGTACTCGCGCTCGAGCCGCTCCTGGATGATCTCCATGTGCAGCAGGCCGAGGAAGCCGCAGCGGAAGCCGAAGCCCATCGCCTCGGACGTCTCCGGCTCGAAGTTCAGCGCCGCGTCGTTGAGCTTGAGCTTCTCGAGCGCCTCGCGCAGCGCCGGGTAGTCCTCGGCGACGGTCGGGAACAGGCCGGCGAACACGCGCGGCTGCATCGTCTGGAAGCCCGGCAGCGGATGCGACGCCGGCTCGCGCGCCTGCGTCAGCGTGTC
>DASWOS010000479.1:0-7855 GCA_036398645.1 Dokdonella sp.
GTTCGAGGCCGAAGTGCAGGCGCTGACCGACGCGCTCGCGCGCGCCGACGATTTCCATGCCGGCGCCGCGGTCGCGCGCGCGCATGCGACGATTCGCGAGAGGATCGCGTTCATGTCGCGCGACCGCGCGATGGACGCCGACGTGCGCACGATCTGCGCGTTCGTCGCGAGCGGCGCGCTCGGCGGCTGACGGCAGCGCGCGCGAGCCGCCGCGCCGACGGGCGCGGGTCGTCCGCATCCGCCGTGGCCGTCGCGTCGGCACGCCGGCCACACGGTCGGCGTGAATGCCGATCGCGAGCCGACGCGTCGCGACGTGACGTGGCGGCGTGATCGCCCCGAATTGCGCCGCCGCCCGCGGCCGGAGGAACGACCGATGAGACCACCGATCGCACGTACGCGGCATGTGCTCGCCGGTTTCGCGCAGCGCTCGCGCTGATGCTGCCGTCGCTCGCCGCGGCGACGTTCTCGATCGTCGCCTGCGATCGACGGCGACTGCGGCGTCGCGGTCGCCACGAACAATCTCGCGGTCGGTGCCAGCGTTCCTTATGCGCAGGCGCGCGTCGGCGCGCTCGTCTCGCAGTTCGAGACGAATCCGAGCTGCGGCGCCGAAGGCCTGCAACTTCTGGCGTCCGGCCGCGCGCCGGACGCGGCGATCAAGGCGCTGCTCGACGGCGACGGCGATTTCGACGGAACGACGATCGCGCCAGGTCGGCATCGTCGACGCGAAGGGCCGTTCGTCGATCCATACCGGCGCGCAGGCCGCAAAGGCCGCGTGGGCCGGCGGCGTGCACGGCGAGGGCTATTCCGTCCAGGGCCACGGGCTCGCCGGAGCGCGCGTCGTCGCGGCGATGAAGCAGACGTCCTGGCGACGGCCGGCACGCTCGCCGAGCGGCTGATGGCCGGCCTGGAAGCGGGGCAGAATGCCGGCGGCCAGACGATCGGCAAACGATCCGCCGCGCTGCTCGTGCGCACCGTCGAAGGAGCCTGGCAGGACGTCGACTTGCGCGTCGACGCATCCGCCGAGCCGATCGTCGACCTTCGCCGCCTGCTGGAGCAGCACTATGCGTTGCAGGCGATCATTCGCCCCGAACACGCGGCCAAGAACGGCGCGAACGACGCGGCGCGCACGTCGCTCTCGGAGGCGCTGCGGCGCAGCTGCGGCTGGGACCGCATCCGGCGCCGCGCGGCACGTCTGGCGATCGCGTCGGGCGACGCGGATCGCGCGATGGATTGCCTCGGCGTGTTCGCCTCGATCAATCCGGCGTGGGCACGCATCGAAATGCAGGACGAGATCGACCGGCCGCTGCGCGACCGCCCGCTGTTCAAGGCGTGGATCCGCTGATCGCGCGGCGCCCGTTTCCGTCCGATGCCGCGAACGGGCCTGTTCGCGTGCAGGGGCACGCTTCAGCGTCCGTCGCTCGCGGCCGCGTTCGGCCGCGACGTCGGCCGCGCCGTGCGCAGGCGCGGCCGCGGCGGCGGCGACCGCACCGCGGCGCTGCCGACTTCGACCTCGACCTACGCGAGGGCGACGCGCGCCGTCGTCAGGCGCCGTCGAACCCATCCTTGAACAGCACGTCGGTCGGCGGCTGCTGCGCGCGGCACGCGTCGCCGCCGGCTTCGAGCTTGACGTTGTCGACGGCCCAGCCCGCGCCGGCGACGCCCGGGTCCGTGTGCAGGCGGAAGCGCAGCTTCAGCGCGGCCGCGCCGTTCGCATCGGCCGGCAGCGCGACGTGGTGTGTCTGCCAGGCGGTCTGGCCGGTGCACGCGTACGCCGTGGTCCAGCTCGAGCCGCCGTCGGCGCTGTACTCGAGATAGCCGTAGTCGTAGCCGTTCTCGGTCGCGCAGCGGTCGTCGAAGTCGACGGCGAGGTCGGCGTAGCCGGTCACGTCGTAGCTCGTCGCGGTCGTCAGCGAACGATCGAGATTGTTGCCGTAGTTCGGCGTGTTCCAGACGTGCGTCGCATTGCCGGGCACGTTCGCGACGATCGTCCACGGCGACTGCGCGCTCCACGACGAGGCGCCGCTCTCGACGTCGTCGGCGAAGATCGTGCAGTTCGGCAGCAGCGAGAAATTCCGCGTCAGCGTCTGCCCGCCGTCGAGCACGAGGCCGGTCGCGTCCTCGGCGAGGTAGCCCGGCGCGTCGACGTGGACGTCGACGGTGCCGGCGAGCATCGTGCGGCGGTAGTCGCCGTCGGACGCGTCGCTCGTCGTCTGGCGCCGCTCGCCGGTCGCCGCGTCGCTGACCGTGATCGTCGCCGCGACCGGGCTGCCGTCGGCGAACGCGGCGACGCGGCCGGCGACCGCGGCGATCTGCGCCGCGTCGGCGACCTCGACGAACGCCGCGTTCGGCGTGCCGGCCGCGCCGGCGTCGTCGGTACCCTGCACGTAGACGAGATGGCGGCCCGGCGCGAAGCCGGAGGTGTCGATCACGCCGTCGACGTCCTCGACCGCGGCGTCGAATGCGCCGTCGCTCGCCGCCAGCGGTTGCGCGATCGCATCGGCTTGCCACGGCAGCGCGTCGACGACCGCGGCGGCAGCGGCGACGTCGTGGATCGCCTGGCTGCCGTTCGACTGGTTGAAGCGGCTCGCATCGAGATGCGCGCGCAGCGCGACCGCGTCGCCGGCCGCGACGAGATCCGGCTCGGCGGTGACGCTCACCGCGTCCGGGCCGGCCGGCAGCCGGTACGGCGCGTGCAGCGAGCGCGCCGCGTAGCGCAGCGCGGCGACGTTGTTCGGCGCGGTGCTCGCCTCGAATGAGCCGCAGTCCTGGAAGAAGTCGGCGCCGTCGGTCTCGATCGTGAACGCGGCGACGCCGAGCAGGCCGTAGAACGTGTCGTCGGTCGCACCGTCGGTCGGATACAGCGTGTCCGACTGTTCCGGCGTGTAGCCGTTGAAGTAGGCGAGGCGGCGGCCGAGCGTGCGCAGCGCGTCGCGGTTCGGCGCCGCGCTCGACGTGTCGCCCCACGGCCACATGACCAGGGCCGCATTGCTGTGGATGTCGACGAAGAAGCCGGTCGCGTCGTCCGGCGCGGCGTCGCCGCCGTCGCCGCCGGTCGTCGACGGATTCATCGGACCGCTGCGGCGGTCGGCGAACACCGGCGCGTCGGCGAGCACGCCGTCGCCGCCGCCGCATTCGCCGGCGTCGTCGCAGACGCCGGCGACGTAGCGGACGAGGTTCTGCGTCTCCGGCTCCGAGGCCAGCACCGGGCCGCGGTAGGTCTGGTCGCAGAAATCGCCGCTCGAGCCCTGGCCGTGCGTGATGTTCCAGTGGAACGGGAAATTGCGGTTCAGGTCGACGCCGGGCTGCTCGAACTCGTCCTCCTCGTCGCACGGCGCGGCGTCGACGTTCATGTTCTTGCGCTGGTAGACCTGCTGCTCGGCCAGCGCGCGGCCGTCCGGGTTCGCCTCGAGCACGAGGCGGAAATCGTTGTGGTCGACGAGCCAGGTCGCTTCCGGGTCGACGCCGTAGCCGTTCACGAGGAACTCGGCGAAGCGCGTGTCGACTTCGGCCGGCGCGTACTCGCGCGCGTGGATCGAGCTGAACACGACCATGCGCGGCCGCTCCGCGTCGTCGGCGGCGGTCGCGAGGTTCGTGATGCGCAGCGCGCGCATCGTGAAGCCGGAATCCGCGTCCTGCGTCCGCAGCCAGGTCGGCCCGATCGCGTCGATCGCGGCGATGTCCGGATGGTTCGCGACGAGGTCGTCCATCGTCGCGTAGGTGCCGGCGAGGCTGCGGAAGCATTCGTAACCGGGAATCGTCTCGTAGCCGGCGCCGTCCAGCGTGCGCTCGCCGCTTCGCGCGACCGCCTCGCGCGCGGCGGCGACGCGCGCTTCGTTCGCCTGCAGCCTGGCCGTCGCGGCGACGTCGATGCCGACGCCGAGTCCGGCGTCTTCCAGCGCCTGGATGCCTCGCTCGTTCGTCGCGACGCGCAGCACGCCGCGCTTCGCGTCGACGATGACGTGCTCGAAGCGCTTCGCCGCGCGCGCGAGCGCCGCCGCGTCCGGGTAGCTCGCTTCGACGACCCATTCGTCGGCCGCAGCCGTTCGTACGCCCGCGAGCACGAGCGCCGCGGCCAGCAAGGTCTTGCGCATGAGTCGGTTCCCGCCGGGTAATCGGCCGATGCTACTCGCGTGCGCGACGGCGCGAAAGCGGCGCGGCGCGGCACGCGGACCGGCGCCTGCGGCCGGGTAAACTGCCGGTCCGGACCGCGCGATGGCGCTCCGAGGCGGCGCGAGGCGCCGCCGCTCGAACGGATTGCGGACGGCCAGCATGAGCAAAGCCCACCCCGAAGCGAGCCTGCGCGAGCGCGCCGCGGCGCTGCGCGCGCGCATCGACGACGCGAACCATCGTTACTACGTGCTCGACGACCCGGACATCCCCGACGCGGAGTACGACCGCCTGATGCGCGAGCTCGTCGAGCTCGAGGCGGCGCATCCGCGGCTCGTGACGCCGGATTCGCCGACGCAGCGCGTCGGCGCGGCGCCGTCGCGCGAGTTCGCCGAGGTGCGTCACGAAATCCCGATGCTGTCGCTCGCGAACGCGTTCGACGACGACGAGGTGCTCGACTTCGTGCGCCGCATCGAGCAGCGCCTCGAGATCGAGAACCCGCGCTTCTCGGTCGAGCCGAAGTTCGATGGGCTCGCGATCAGCCTGCGCTACGAAGACGGCGCGTTCGTGCGCGGCGCGACGCGCGGCGACGGCGCGACCGGCGAGGACGTGACCGCGAACCTGCGCACGCTGAAGTCGATCCCGCTGCGCCTGCGCGGCGACGGCTGGCCGCGCGTGCTCGAGGTGCGCGGCGAGGTCTACATGCCGCGCAAGGCGTTCGAGCGCTGGAACGAGCGCGCGCGCCGCGAGGGCGGCAAGGTGCTCGCGAACCCGCGCAACGGCGCCGCCGGATCGCTGCGCCAGCTCGATCCGCGCGTGACCGCGCAGCGGCCGCTCGCGTTCTACGCCTACGCGCTCGGCGTCGTCGACGGCGGCGCGATGCCGGCCACGCATTCGGCGACGCTGGCGAAATTCCGCGAGTGGGGGCTGCCGGTCAGCCCGCTCGTCGAGGTCGCCGACGGCGCCGCGGGCTGCCTCGCGTACTACGCGCGGATCGGCGCGCGGCGCGACGCGCTGCCGTTCGACATCGACGGCGTCGTCTACAAGATCGACGATCTCGCCGCGCAGCGCGAGCTCGGTTTCGTCGGCCGCACGCCGCGCTGGGCGATCGCGCACAAGTTTCCGGCGCAGGAGCAGCAGACGAAGGTCGAGGACATCACCGTGAACATCGGCCGCACCGGCGCGGCGACGCCGGCCGCGCGGCTCGCGCCGGTCGTCGTCGGCGGCGTGACGGTCACCAACGCGACGCTGCACAACGCGGACCAGGTCGCGCGCCTGGACGTGCGCGTCGGCGACACCGTGATCGTGCGCCGCGCCGGCGACGTGATCCCGGAAGTCGTGCGCGTCGTGCCGGAGCTGCGTCCGCCGCGCACGAAACCGTGGACGATGCCGACGCATTGCCCGATCTGCGGCTCCGACATCGTGCGCGAGGAGGGCGAGGCCGTCGCGCGCTGCACCGGCGAGCTCGCCTGCGCGGCGCAGCGCACGCAGGCGGTGTTCCATTTCGCCTCGCGCCGCGCGATGGACATCGAAGGTCTCGGCGAGCGCTACATCGAGGACCTCGGCGAGCTCGGCTACCTGAAGACCGTCGCCGATCTCTACAAGCTGACGCTCGACGACCTGCTCGAGATGAAGCGCCGCGCCGACGAGCGCGACGGCACGACGCCGGAGACGGTCAAGGCCGGCAAGATCGCGACGAAATGGGCCGAGAACCTGATCGCCGCGATCGCGCACAGCCGGCGCACGACGCTCGAGCGGTTCCTCTACGCGCTCGGCATCGAGCACGTCGGCGAGAGCACCGCGAAGGCGCTCGCCGCCTGGTTCGGCGAGCTCGCGCTGATCCGCCGCACGCCGTGGCCGCTGCTGAAGCTCGTGCCGGACATCGGCGGCGAGGTCGCGCGCGCGATCGACGCGTTCTTCGAGCAGCCCGGCAACCAGAAGGTCATCGACGACCTGCTCGCGCGCGGCGTCG
The DNA here is from genome assembly GCA_036398645.1 of Dokdonella sp. Lineage (GTDB taxonomy): Bacteria > Pseudomonadota > Gammaproteobacteria > Xanthomonadales > Rhodanobacteraceae > Dokdonella_A. The sequence goes on from DASWOS010000479.1 coordinate 6,080, forward strand.
AGATCACCGATGCGCACGCGCCGAGCGCGAAGCTGCGCGGCGCGCTCGAGCTCGGCGGCGTGCTCGCCGAATTCGAAATTCCGAAGCTGACCGAGAAGCGCGCCGCGCAGCTCGCCGCGGCGTTCGATTCGATCGACGCGATCCTCGCCGCGGACGTCGCCGCGCTCGTCGCCGCCGGCCTGCCGCAGGACACGGCCGACTCCGTGCACGCGTACCTCGCGAGCGAGGCCGGCGGCGCGCTCGCGCGGCGCGTCGCGCAGGCGCTCGCGCGCCTGCACGCGGCCGTCGCGCACGTCCGCGCGGCGAAGGCCGGGCCGCTCGAAGGGCAGAGCGTCGTGCTGACCGGCACGCTCGCCGCGCTGACGCGCGAGCAAGCGAAGCAGAAGCTCGAAGCGCTCGGAGCGAAGGTCGCCGGCGGCGTCTCGAGGAAGACGAGCTTCGTCGTCGCCGGCGAGGCGGCCGGGTCCAAGCTCGACAAGGCGAAGGAGCTCGGCGTCGAAATCTGGGACGAGGCGAAGCTGCTGAAGCTGATCGCGGAGACGTCGTAGGTCGTCCGCAACGGCCGCCGCGCGGTCGGCGCGGAGTCTATGCAGGCGTGCGACGCATCGGCCGGTCGGCGCTCGTCCGCGACGCGGAGCAACTGCGCGCGGAGGACGCGCGCGCCGAGCGGCCGTCGGCGGCCGACGGCCCGCAGAGGGGGCCGCCGGCGCGGTGCGCGTCAGGCCGCGACGCGCGTCTCGTCGGTCGTCGGCGCGGAGCTGCGGATCAGGTAATCGAACGCGCTGAGCGCCGCGCGCGAGCCCTCGCCGATCGCGATGACGATCTGCTTGTACGGGACCGTCGTGCAGTCGCCGGCGGCGAACACGCCCGGTACCGAGGTCTCGCCGCGCGCGTCGATCTCGATCTCGCCGCGGTTCGACAGCTTGACCGCGCCCTTCAGCCATTCGGTGTTCGGCAGCAGGCCGATCTGCACGAACACGCCTTCGAGCTCGAGCCGGTGCGTCTCGCCGCCGTGGCGGTCCTTGTAGACGAGGCCGGTGACCTTCTGGCCGTCACCGACGACCTCGGTCGTCTGCGCCGAGACGATCACGTCGACGTTCGGCAGGCTGCGCAGCTTGCGCTGCAGCACCTCGTCGGCGCGCAGGCGCGTGTCGAACTCGAGCAGCGTGACGTGCTTGACGAGGCCGGCGAGGTCGATCGCGGCCTCGACGCCGGAGTTGCCGCCGCCGATCACGGCGACGCGCTTGCCCTTGAACAGAGGGCCGTCGCAGTGCGGGCAGTAGGTCACGCCGCGCGTGCGGTACTCGGCCTCGCCGGGCACGTTCATGTTGCGCCAGCGCGCGCCGGTCGAAAGGATCACGGTCTTCGAGCGCAGCGTCGCGCCGCTCGCGAGATGCACCTCGATCAGGTCTCCGCCCGGCACCAGCCGCTCGGCGCGCTGCAGGTTCATGACGTCGACGTCGTAGTTCTGGACGTGCTGCTCGAGCGCGGCGGCGAACTGCGGGCCTTCGGTGTACGGCACCGAGATGAAGTTCTCGATCGCCATCGTGTCGAGCACCTGGCCGCCGAAGCGTTCGGCGACGATGCCGGTCACGATGCCCTTGCGCGCGGCATAGATCGCCGCCGCCGCGCCGGCCGGCCCGCCGCCGACGACGAGCACGTCGAACGGCGCCTTCGCGTCGATCTTCTCGGCCGCGCGCTGCGCCGCGCCGGTGTCGATCTTCGCGACGATCTCGGCGAGCGTCATGCGGCCCTGCGCGAACGGTTCGCCGTTCA
>DASWOS010000480.1:0-4305 GCA_036398645.1 Dokdonella sp.
CGCGTCGACACGAAGCACGCCGAGAACGTGCGCGCCGCCCAGCCGTCCGGCCACAGCCCGCAGCCGAGCAACGCGAGCCGCTGCGCGGCGCGTGCCTCGCCGGGCGCGGCCTCGAGCGCGGCGATCTGCGCGCCGAAGCGCTGCTCGCTCGCGCAGAGACAGCGCAAGCTGGGTGCGCACATGCGCGCGAAGCTGCGCGCGCGCTCGTCCGCGTCGGCCGCGTCGAGCACGCGGCCCGCGCGCCACGTCGCCGGCGCGGCGTCCGGCACGTGGATCGTCGCGTGCGGCGGCGCGGTCTACTCGGGCGGCCGCTCGCGGGTGTACAGATAGATCGTGAACGACGTGCGCGCCGTGTGCGCGCGCAGCGCGTCGGGCAGCGTGGTGCGGCCGAAGCCGTGCCGGGAATGCTCGGTCGTCTCGAAGATCACGCAGCGGTCGAAGCGCGGCGCGAGCGCGACGATTGCGTCGGCCTCGGGAAGCCCTCGATCACGATGTGGCGGAACGGTCGCGCCGCGGCGGACGATCGGGCGAACTCGTCGGCGCGGCGGCGGACGGATGCGCTGATCACCGGAGCGGTAGCGGCGCTCGCCGCGCCGCGTCAGCGTCCCGGCGCCGGCGCCGCGTCGAAGCCGGCGCCGTACGCGACGAAGCTCAGCTGGCGATCGTCGCGCGCGTCGAGCACGTCGTCGCTGGTCAGGCGCACGTGCACGGCACGTCCGGACGGCGGCGCGCAACGATCGAGCGGCAGGCTGACGCGCGAGCGCGCGCCGGACGCCGGCCGCAACGTGCCGAGCACGCAGCCGTCGAGCGCGACCGCGATGCCGACGTCGTGGTCCTCCGTGTACTGGTACGCCTCCGGCACGTAGACGTCGATCGCGAATGCGCGCTCGCCGGCGTAGCGCAGCACCAGATCGGACTCGGCCGCGGCCCAGCGCCAGCCTTGGCCCTCGCGGTCGTGGAAGCCGAACGCGTACGCATAGTCCGACGCGAAATCGACGTAGCCGCGCAGCGCGGCCGGGTCCGCCGCGCTCGCGTCGAGCGGGTCGCGCGAGCGCGCGGTGTCGAGGCGCAGCACGCCGAGGTCGTCGCTCGCGGCGACGTCGCTCGACGCGTAGCGCTGCCGCCAGTACGCGTCGACGCCGGCCGTGCGCGCGGGAACGTCGAGCAGCAGATACGCCGGCGAGCGCGCCGCGAGCTCGGCCGGCGGCGTCGCCTTGAGGTCGCGGAGGCGGCGCCCCGAGTACAGCGCGACGACCGGGCTCGAGTACCAGCCGACGCCGTACAGCGGCGCGTCGGCCGGCAGCGCGCGGACGAGCGCGAGATCGCGCTCGAGCGTGCGGGCGGCGTCCGCGTGCGGCCAGTTCGCCGCGCCGAGGCCCGCCGCGGCGCCGGCGCCGAGACCCGCGCACGCGAGCACCGCGGCCACCGCGAGCGGTCCGCGCACGGACACGGCGAAGCGTGTGCGCGCGCGCCACGCCAGCGCGGCGGCCAGCGCGACGGCGAGGTCGAGCACGACGACGCCGTCGAAGATGCGCCGGTACCACGCCTTCTGCGTCGGCGTCAGCCCGAGCCACCAGAGAAAATAGATCACCGCGAACGCGAGCAGCGTCGACAGCAGCGGCCGCGCGGCGCCGGCGAGCCGATGCCGCACGCCGGCGACGAACGCGAGCGCGGCCACGAGCCAGCCGGCCGCGAGCCAGGCCGGCAGGCCGACGCCGTCGGCGAGCACGCCGAGATGGATGCGCAGCTTCGCCGCGAAGCTCGGCGCGTCGCTGAAGCCGCGGCGCGTACCGGCCTGCATGTGCACGCTGCGCCATTCCTCGTGCAGCCATGCGATCCAGCGCGGGGCGTCGCCGAGCGAGAGCGCGCGCCACGCCTCGTGCAGCAGCACCGGCAGCGCGGCGCCGGCGCAGAGCGCCGCCGCGGTCGCGACGGCCGCACGCGCGTCGCGCGCGCGCCGCGCCTGCTCGGCGAGCAGCACCGGCGCGGTCGCGACGAAGCCGATCAGCAGCACGGTCTTGGTCACGACCGCGAGGCCGACGAGCACGCCGGCGGCGAACACGCGGCGCGGCGCGAGCGGCCGCACGTCGCCGGGCCGGTACAGCGCGAGCAGCGCGCCCAGCCACCAGACCAGCGCCGGCACCTCGCCGTAGCCGTTCATGCCGATGTCCTCGATGCCGGGCGCGCACAGGCACGCGGCGGCGCCGAGCAGGCCCCAGCGCGGCGACGTCCAGCGCCGGACCAGCAGGAACGCCGCCGCCGCGAGCGCGAGCGCATACGCGAGGCTGATCGCCTGCGCCTGCCAGAGGCCGACGCCGAACAGCGCGAACACGGCCGCGGCCGGCAGGATGAACGGCGCGCGCGTCTGGATCTCGTGCGCGAACCCGCTGTGACCGGCGTAGAGGCGCCGGTAGCCGTCGCCCTCGGCGAGCGAACGCGCGACTTCGAGGTTCATCGCGCCGTCGAAGCTGACCGGCTGCGTCGCCGCCCAGAGCAGCAGGCGCGCCACGGCGACCACGACGACGACGACGAGCAGCGCCGGCAGCACGGCCGCGCGCCGGCGTGCCGCCGCATTCGTCGTCATGCGCACGGACGCGGCGCGCCGGCGGCCGGCGCGGGCCCTGTCGATTCGCTCCTCACCGGCGCTCCCCTCGTCGTGCGGCGTGGCATTATACGAAGCGCGCCACGCATTCCGGACCGGATCGAACGGGCGCATGGCGGCTCGTCGCGCGTCGACGCATTCTCGCCCGGAGGATATGGATCGTCCCGCTGTCGCACCGGATTCGCGGCCGTCGCGCGTTTTCGCGGCGCAGACGCTCGCCGTCGGCGCGCTCGTGCTCGCGGCGGCGGCCTGGCTCGGCAGCTCGCTCGTCGCGATCGCGAACTTCGCGTTCCGCTATCCCGCGTTCGATCAGTACCGGCTGTACCCGGGCTACCTGCGCCTGCCGTTCCCGGCGAACGCGCTGCAGTCGGAGAACGGTCATCACCCGGTGCTGCCGACGCTCGTGCGCCTGGCCGAGCTGCGCTGGTTCGCGGCCGATCAACGCCTGCAGATCGCGGTCGGCGTCGGCACCGCGTTGGCGACGCTGCTCGCGATCGTGTGGGTCGTGCTGCGCGAGCGGTCGACCGCGCCGGCCGCGCGCGCCGCCGCGTGCCTGCTCGCCGTCGTCGCGCTGTTCTGGCTCGGCAACGCGCGCACGCTGATGCACGGCTACGAAGCGGTCCACGTCTATCCGACCACGCTGCTCGGCACGTTGGCGCTGCTCGCCGCGGCGCGTGCGCGCGCCGGCCGTGCCGCGCGTCGGCTCGCGCTGGCCGGACTCGCCTGCGCCGGCGCGACGTTCTGCTTCGGCGGCGGCCTCGCGAGCTTCGTCGCGGCGGCGCTCGTCGCGGCGCTCGGCGGCGCGCGCGCGCGGGCGCTCGGCGTGCTCGGCGCGGCGTTCGCCGCGGCGATGCTCGTCTACGTGTTCGTGCTGCCCGGCGACGCGCACGTGCGCGCGGCGTTGTCGTTCGATCCGCTCGGCGTCGCCGCGGCGATGGCGCGCTGGCTGTCGTCGCCGTGGATGCACGCCTGGCTCGGCGACGCCGACGCGATCGCGCGCGCCTCGTCGCCGCACAGCGCGCCGGTCCGCGTGCTGGCCGCGAGCGCGCACGTCGCGGCGCTGCCGTTCGGCGCCGATGCGAACATGTCGCGCGAGCGCTTCGCCGTCGGCGCGCTCGGCATCGTCGCCTACGCGTGCGCGCTGGCCGGCGCGTGGCGCACGCGCGCGACGCTCGGCAGCGCGCGCCTGCTCGCGATCGGTCTGGCCACGTTCACGCTCGCGACCGCGGCGATCGTATGCCTCGCGCGCGTCGACCTGTTCACGCGGCTGCCGGGCCAGGTCATCGCCGACCGCTACTCGCCGTGGCCTTGCCTGTTCTGGTTCGCGCTCGCGCTGTACGCGCTCGCCGGCGCGGCGGCGACGCGGGCACGCGGCCGCGATGCGCGGCGCGCGCTCGTCGCCGGCGGCCTCGTCGTGTTCGCGTTTCTGCCGAGCCAGCGCACGCAGGCGATCTGGAGCTCGCTCGTGTACCGCCGCGTGCAGCTGAGCGCGGTCGCGGCGCAGCTCGGCATCGGCGAGGACCGGCCGATCTACGGCCCGAGCGATGCGAGCCCGGCGCTCGCGCTCGATACGCTGGACCTGCTGAAGCGCGCGCATCTGTCGATGTTCGCGGAGCCGGCCTATGCGCTCGTCGAGCACGGCTGGCAGGCGCCGGACGAGCTGCCGCCGGCGCCGGCCGGCGCCGCGGCGCGCGTCGTGCGCG
>DASWOS010000481.1:0-2568 GCA_036398645.1 Dokdonella sp.
GTCGTTGGCGGCGTCCCAATAGCCGCAGCTGTAGACCAGGCGCTTGCCGAGCATCGCGCGGAACAGATCGTTGCCGAGGTCGTAATGGCGCTCGCCGATCACGTATGCGCGACGGCCGCGCTGCAGGTTCACGAGCTTCGAGCGCACGAACAGCGCTGCGTCCTCGATGCCGTGCACGCGCTCGTCGACGCGCGCATCGAGCAGCTTGAACAGGAAGCCGTCGAGGTCGTCGACGTCCCACCAGCCGTCCATGTAGGACTCGCCGAGTCCGAGCGAGCCGTGTGCGACGACGCGCGCGTAGAGGCGCTCGTCGTGCACGCGAATGTCGGTCGGCGCGTCGCCGCCGATGCGCACGCCGGCGGCCGCCAGCAATGCGTCGACGCGCGCGCGGGCTTTGGCGCTGGGCATCGCGATCCCCTGAATTGAACCGCGCGTAAGGATAGCGTAGCGACCGTGCCGCGCGACAGGCGTGGCGCGACGATGGGCGCGGCGATCAGTCGCTGCGCTCGCCGTCGCCGAGCACGCCGAATTCGGTCGACGTGCGCGCGTAGAAGATCGGCGTGCCCTCCGCATGCACGATGCCGAGCAGCTCGTCGGCCTCGCGCTCGGAGACGACGAACTCGACGAGCACGCTCAGCTCGCCGGCGAGCTCGAAGAAGTGATCCTCCTGCAGCACGCCGTGGCGGCCGAAGCCGGCGATCGAGCGGAACGCGCAGCCGCCGTGGATGCCGCGGCGCCGCGCTTCGTCGAGCAGCCATTCGTAGAGCGGACGTCCGCGGTGCTTGCGGTTCTCGTGCACGTAGAAGCGCAACGACGAGCCTTTCATCGTGATTCCTCCGTGTCAGGCGCGCAGCAGCAGCCGCACGATCGCGATGCCCGCCAGCGTCATCAACAGCGAGCCGAGCAGATGCGCGGCGATGATCGTCGCGGTCCAGGCGTACTGCTGGCGCAGGAACAACGTCACGGTCTCGGCCGAGAACGTCGAGAACGTCGTCAGCCCGCCGAGGAAGCCGGTCGTGACCGCGAGCCGCCACGCGATCGGCAGCGCTTCGTACTGCGCGAACACGCCCATCGCGAGGCCCATGATCAGGCCGCCGAGCAGGTTCGCGACGAGCGTGCCGAGCGGCAGCGGTGGCAGGATCGGGTTCAGCGCGAGGCCGAGCAGCCAGCGCGCGACGGCGCCGACGAATGCACCGAAGCCGACGGCGAAGAACGAGATCAGATTCATGGCGCTCCGGTGTCGATCGAAGGGCCCGGAGCCGAACGGGGCGCCGCGCCGCCCACGACGCGAACGCGCCCCGGTTCCGGGACGACGCAGGCATCATCAGCCTCGCGGCGGTTCGAGGAGAATGCCATCTCCTTCAGACGCGCCGATCATAGCGGACGGCCGCGGCGCACGCGATTTGGCAAGCGCGGACGCCGCGCGTAGAGTGCGCGCCGCTGCGGTCGAGGAGGCGACATGCCGAGGTGCCGGTACGGACGAGGCGACGGCGCGCGCTGCGGCGCGGTGCGATTCCGCCGGTCGACCGGCGCCGCCGTTCGGGCGCGTCGCGCTGCGCGCGCGTACGCGCACGGCGGCCGCCGATGAGCGCGGCGGCGTCCCGGCGCCGTCTCGCGCCGCTGCTCGCGGCGCTCGCGATGTTCGGCCCGTTCTCGATCGACATGATCTTTCCGGCGTTCCCGGCGATCGCGGCCGAACTCCGCGCCGGGCCGCTCGCGATGCAGCAGACGATCAGCGTCTACATGATCGCGTATGCGCTGATGTCGCTGCTGCACGGCCCGTTCTCCGACGCGCTCGGCCGGCGCGTCGTGATCCTCGCCGGCGTCGTCGTGTTCGCCTGCGCATCGGTCGGCTGCGCGCTGTCCGGCTCGATCGCGGCACTGCTCGGGTTCCGCGCGCTGCAGGGCGTCTCCGCCGGCGCCGGCCTGATCGTCGGCCGCGCGATCGTGCGCGACTGCTTCGACGGCGTCGAGGCGCAGCGCCTGATGTCGGCGGTCTCGATGATCTTCGGCGTCGCGCCGGCGGTCGCGCCGATCGTCGGCGGCTGGGTCGTCGCGGTCGCGCGCTGGCCGGTGATCTTCTGGCTGCTCGCCGCGTTCGCGCTCGCGCTGTGGCTCGCTTGCCTGGTCGTGCTGCCGGAGACGCATCCGCGCGAGCGCCGCTCGCGGCTGTCGACGCGCGAGCTCGCGGCGACCTATCGCGCGATCGTCGGTGACCGCGCGTTCGTCCCGCTCGCGCTGGCCGGCTCGCTGAACTTCAATGCGCTGTGGATCTACATCTCGTCGGCGCCGGCGTTCGTGCTCGATCTGCTGAAGCTCGACGCGGGCCACTTCGCCTGGCTGTTCGTGCCGGCGATCAGCGGCCTGATGATCGGCGCGCTCGTGTCCGGTCGCGCGGCCGGCCGGCTGACCGCGGCGGCGACCGTGCGGCTCGGCTACGCGATCATGCTCGCCGCGTCGGCGCTGAACCTCGCCGTCGCACTGCTGCTGCGCGAGCCGCGCGTGCCGTGGTCGGTACTGCCGATCGGTCTGCACGCGATCGGCATCGGCGTGAACTTCCCGACGCTG
>DASWOS010000482.1:0-6336 GCA_036398645.1 Dokdonella sp.
TCGAACACCGGCGGGCAGGCGTCGAAGGCGACGCCGCTCGGCGCGGTGGCGAAATTCGCCGCGGCCGGCAAGCGCACGCCGCGCAAGGATCTCGCGCTGCAGGCGATCGCCTACGGCAACGTCTACGTGGCCCAGGTCGCGATGGGCGCGAACCCGCAGCACACGCTGCAGGCGTTCCGCGAGGCCGAGGCCTACGACGGCCCGTCGCTGATCCTCGCCTACAGCCATTGCATCGCGCACGGCATCGACATGCGCTTCGGCATGCGCCAGCAGGATCTCGCCACCGCGTCGGGCTACTGGCCGCTGTTCCGCTTCAATCCGGCGCTGCGTAAGATCGGCGCGAACCCGTTCAGCCTCGACTCGCCGCGGCCGACGATTCCGTTCGAGCGCTATGCGCGCAACGAGATCCGCTACACGTCGCTCGCGGCCACGCATCCGCAGGAGGCGGCCGAGCTGGCCGCGTCGGCGCAGAAATGGATCGAGGAGAAGTACATGCAGTACGAGGACCTCGCCGCGCGCGACGGCAGCCGCTTCACCGTCGAGGCGCATCCGGCGCTCGCCGGCGCGGCGGAGGGCGCGCCGTGAAGGCCGTCGTCTACACCGCGCACGCGGCCGATCGCGACGCGTTCGAGCGCGCGCGCGGCGCGTCGGCCGGCCGCTGCGCGCTCGACTACGTCAGCGTGCCGCTCGATCTCGCCCACGTCGATCTCGCCGCCGGCAGCGACGCGGTCGTGCCGTTCGTCAACGACCGCCTCGACGCGCCCGTGCTCGACGCGCTCGCTGCGCGCGGCGTGCGGCTCGTCGCGCTGCGCAGCGCCGGCCACGACAACGTCGACCTCGCCGCCGCGGCGCGCGCCGGCCTCAGCGTCGTCTACGTGCCCGGCTACACGCCGCACTCGGTCGCCGAGTACGTGTTCGCGCTGGCGCTCGCGCTGCTGCGCCACGTGCCGCGCGCGTGCGCGCGGGCGCGCGCCGGCGACTTCGACATCGAGGGCCTGGTCGGCTCGCTGCTCGCCGGGCGCCGCTTCGGCGTGGTCGGGCTCGGCCGCATCGGCCGCGTCGTCGCCGGCATCGCCGAAGGCTTCGGCTGCGAGGTCGTCGGGAGCGACCCGCAGAGCGCGGAGCGGCGCTGGCCGCTGCTGCCGCTCGACGAGCTGCTCGCGTCGAGCCACGTCGTCTCGCTGCACGCGCCGCTGATCGAGAGCACGCGCGGCCTGATCGACGCGCGCCGGCTCGCGCTGATGCGCAGCGACGCGATCCTCGTCAACACCAGTCGCGGCGCGCTGGTCGACACCGGCGCGCTGGTCGACGCGCTGAAGCACGGCCGCCTCGGCGGCGCCGCGCTCGACGTCTACGAACACGAGGCCGGCCTGTTCTACGCGGACCACTCGGCCGAAATCCTGCAGGACGACGTGCTCGCGCGCCTGCTGACGTTCCCGAACGTCGTGCTGACCTCGCACCTGGGCTTCATGAGCCGCGAGGCGCTCGACGACATCGCGCGCACGACGCTCGCCAGCCTCGACGAATTCGCGCAGGGCAGGCCGCTCTCGAACGCGCTCGCCGCGCCGGCGCCGGGAGTGCACGCATGAGACTCGAGACGCGCTACCTCGGCCTGACGCTCGCCAACCCGCTGGTCGCCTCGCCGTCGCCGGCGAACGCACGGCTCGAGCACCTGCAGGCGCTCGCCGACGCCGGCGTCGGCGCGGTCGTGCTGCCGTCGCTGTTCGAGGAGCAGCTGCTCGCGCAGCAGGACCGCTTCGAGACGATCCTCGCGCAGACCGAGTCAAACAATCCGGAAGCGCGCGGCTACCTGCCGGCGCAGGCGGTCGGCCCGTACGGCGTCGGCGCGGACGCGTACCTCGAGCTGATCCGGCGCGCGAAGGCCGCGCTCGGCGTGCCGGTCGTGGCGAGCCTCAACGGCAGCACGGCCGGCGGCTGGACCGCCTATGCGGCGCAGATCGCCGCGGCCGGCGCCGACGCGCTCGAGCTCAACATCTATCACGTGCCGGTCGACGTCGACGAATCCGGCGCCGCGGTCGAGCAGCGCTACCTCGACGTGCTCGCCGCGGTGCGCGCGGCGGTCGCGATCCCGATCGCGGTGAAGATGCCGCCGTATTTCAGCTCGATCGGCCACATGGCGCAGCGCCTCGTCGCGGCCGGCGCCGGCGGGCTCGTGCTGTTCAATCGCTACCTGCAGCCCGACATCGATCTCGCGACGATGCAGCTGTCGAGCGAGCTGGAGCTCAGCACGCCCGCGGAGATGCGCCTGCCGCTGCTGTGGACGGCGGTGCTCGCCGGCCGCGTGCCGTGCTCGCTCGCGGCGTCGACCGGCGTCGAGGCCGCCGAGCAGGTGATCAAGTATCTGCTCGCCGGCGCCGACGTCGTGATGACGACCGCGGCGCTGCTGCGCCACGGGCCCGGCCACGTCGCGACGCTGCTCGCCGGCCTGCGCGAATGGCTCGACGCGCGCCGTGTCGACTCGCTCGACCGCGTGCGCGGCGTCATGAGCCGCGCGCGCCTGCGCCGCGCCGACGTCTACGAGCGCGCGAACTACATCCATCTGATCGAGCACTACGCGCAGACGCACCGGCCGTCCGCCGCGGACGCGCTGCCGCGGGCGCACGGCGCGTGAGCGCGACGCCGACGCCGCCGCAACCGTCGGCCGCACCGACGCGCGCCGACGGCCGTGTCGTCGCGGTGCGCGGCGCGGTCGTCGACGTCGCATTCGACGCCGACGGCGCGCTGCCGCCGATCGGCGAGGCGGTGTGGATCGAGCCGGACGGCGCGGCCGCGATCGTCGCCGAGGTGCAGGGCCATCTCGATCCGTCGCGCGTGCGCGCGCTCGCGCTGCAGCCGACCGGCGGCCTCGCGCGTGGTTGCCGCGTGCGCCGCACCGGCGCGGCACTGACCGTGCCGGTCGGTCCGGCCGTGCTCGGCCGCCTGCTCGACGTGACCGGTGCGATCGGCGATCGCGGCGAGCCGCTGCCGGAGGACGTGCCGCGCCGGCCGATCCTGCGCGCACCGCCGCCGCTCGCCGCGCAGAAGGGCACGACCGAGCGCTTCGCGACCGGCATCAAGGTCGTCGATCTGCTGACGCCGCTGGTGCAGGGCGGCAAGGCCGCGATGTTCGGCGGCGCCGGCGTCGGCAAGACCGTGCTCGTCATGGAGCTGATCGAGGCGATGGTGCGGCGCTACAACGGCATCTCGGTGTTCGCCGGCGTCGGCGAGCGCTCGCGCGAGGGTCACGAGATGCTGCACGACATGCGCGACTCCGGCGTGCTCGGCCACAGCGTGCTCGTCTACGGGCAGATGAACGAGCCGCCCGGCGCGCGCTGGCGCGTGCCGTTCACCGCGCTCGCGATCGCCGAGTACTTCCGCGACGAGCGCGCGCAGAACGTGCTGCTGCTGATGGACAACGTGTTCCGCTTCGTGCAGGCCGGCTCGGAAGTGTCGGGCCTGCTCGGGCGGCTGCCGTCGCAGGTCGGCTATCAGCCGACGCTCGCCGACGAGGTCGCCGCGCTGCAGGAGCGCATCGTCTCGGTCGGCAGCGCCGCGATCACCGCGATCGAGGCGGTCTACGTGCCGGCCGACGACTTCACCGACCCGGCCGTCGTCGCGCTGTCCGCGCACGTCGACAGCATGGTCGTGCTCTCGCGCGACATGGCCGCGCAGGGCATGTATCCGGCGGTCGATCCGATCGGCTCGTCGTCGGTGCTGCTCGACGAGCAGATCGTCGGCGCCGAGCACGTGCGCGTCGCCACCGAGGTGCGCCGCACGCTCGAGCACTATCGCGGCCTGCAGGACGTCATCGCGTTGCTCGGCATCGACGAGCTCGGCGCCGACGACCGCCGCATCGTCGGCCGCGCGCGCAAGCTGCAGCGCTTCCTGACCCAGCCGTTCGCGGTCACCGAGGCGTTCACCGGCATGCCGGGCCGCTCGGTGCCGGTCGCCGACACGCTGGCCGGCTGCCGTGCGATCCTCGCCGGCGAATGCGACGCGTGGCAGGAATCCTCGTTCTACATGATCGGCGGCCTCGACGAGGCGCGCGCGCGCGAGCACGCCGCCGCGACGCCCGCCACCGGCGCGGAGCCGCACGCGTGAGCGCGGCCGCGCTGCATCTGGTCGTCGCGACGCCGGCGCGCGTGCTGGTCGACGCACCCGGCGTGCTCGCGCTGCGCGGCGAGGACGCGAGCGGCGCGTTCGGACTGCTGCCGGGGCACGTCGATTTCCTGACCGCGCTGGCGCCGTCGGTGCTGCGCTGGCGCGACGCGGCGGGCCCGCACTACTGCGCCGTGCACGGCGGCGTGCTCAGCCTCGAGCGCGGCACCGAGCTGCGCGTGGCCTGCCGCGAGGGCGTGCTCGGCGACGACCTGGCGACGCTGCAGGCGAGCGTCGCCGCGGCGCGCGAGCGCGCCCGCGACGCCGACCGCCGCGCGCGCGTCGAGCAGCTGCGCCTGCAGACGCGCATCGTGCGCCAGCTGGTGCGCTCGCTGCAGCCGCCGCGCGCGCGTGCGGCGGGCCTCGGCCTCGGCCTCGGCCTCGGTGCGTACGAACGGAGCGGCGATGGCGTCGCCTGAGCCGGAGCCGGACCGCGTGCTCGACGCCGCGCGCCGCGCCGCCGCGCGCGCCGAGGCCGGGCGCCGCGATCCGGAGCCGTCGCTGGCGCGCCGGCTCGGCCAGATCGGCGTGCTCGGCTGGACGATCGTCGTGCCGGTGCTGCTCGGCCTGTTCGCCGGCCGCGCGCTCGACCGGCTGTTCGGCAGCGGCCTGCTGTTCGCCGCGGCGCTGCTGTTCGCCGGCGCCGCGTTCGGCCTGTGGTCGGCCTGGCGCTGGATGCAGCGGCAATGACCCGCGCGGCGGCGACGCGTGCGAGCGTGCCTGCGCGGAGGCGGCGCGCATGACGCCGGCGCTCTCCGCCGGGCTGCCGCTCGCCGCCGCGCTCGCGCTCGGCCTCGCCGGCGGCATCTGCGTCGGCCTCGTGCACTTCGGCCTGCTCGCGCGCAACGTCGCGCTGTTCGCGGCGGGCAGGGCGGCCGCCGCGTTCGCGCTGCAGCTCGCGCGCATCGCCGCGACCGCCGCCGCGCTCGTGCTGCTCGCGCGCGCCGGCGGCGCCGCCGCGCTGGTCGCCGCGCTCGCCGGCCTGCTCGCCGCGCGCGCATTCGTGCTGCGCCGCGCACGCCGGGAGCCGCACTGATGCGCTCGCCGCTCGTCACCGAGGCGTTGTTCCATCTCGGGCCGGTGCCGATCAGCGCCGCGGTCGCGGTCACCTGGGCCATCGTCGCCGTGCTCGCGCTCGTCGCGTACGCGCTAGGCCGCCGGCTGTCGCTGGTGCCGGGCCGCGCGCAGGCCGTGCTCGAGCTGTTCGTCGAGACCGTCGACGCGCAGATCCGCGACACGATGCAGACCGAGCCGGCGCCGTTCCGCGCGCTGATCGGCACGCTGCTGCTCTACATCCTGGTCGCGAACTGGTCCTCGCTGGTGCCCGGCGTCGAGCCGCCGACCGCGCACCTGGAGACCGACGCCGCGCTCGCGCTGATCGTGTTCGGCGCGACGGTCGTCTACGGCTGGCGCACGCGCGGCCTGCGCGGCTATCTCGCGACGTTCGCAGAGCCGACCTGGGCGATGATCCCGCTGAACCTCGTCGAGCAGGTCACGCGCACGTTCTCGCTGGTCGTGCGCCTGTTCGGCAACGTCATGAGCGGCGTGTTCGTGGTCGGCATCGCGCTGTCGCTGGCCGGCCTGCTCGTGCCGATCCCGTTCATGGCGCTCGACGTGCTGACCGGCGCGATCCAGGCCTACATCTTCTCGGTGCTCGCGATGGTCTTCATCGGCGCCGCGATCGGCGGCGATGCGCCGCCGCCTTCCCGCAACCCGAACCCTTCCGGAGCGCCGACATGAACAACCTCGTCGAAATCGTCAGCATCCTCGCCGCCGCGATCGCGGTCTCGTTCGGCGCGATCGGCCCTGCGCTCGCCGAAGGCCGCGCCGTCGCCGCGGCGATGGACGCGATCGCGCGCCAGCCCGAGTCGGCCGGCACGCTCTCGCGCACGTTGTTCGTCGGCCTCGCGATGATCGAGACGATGGCGATCTACTGCCTCGTCATCGCGGTGCTCGTGCTGTTCGCCAATCCGTTCGTGCACTGAACGGCGTGTCGGCGCAATCGCGCGGAGCGCGCGCATGAAGATCGACGGGTGGACGCTCGGCCTGCAGGCCGTCAACGTGCTGATCCTGGTCTGGCTGCTGTCGCGCTTCCTGTTCAAGCCGGTCGCCGCGATGATCGCGGCGCGCCGAGAGGCCGCGGCCAAGCTGCTCGACGATGCGCGCGCCGAGCGCGAC
>DASWOS010000483.1:0-11838 GCA_036398645.1 Dokdonella sp.
GCGTGAGCGGAGCACACGGGGAGCCCGTTTCGCCAATGACTTCACGCTGGCTGTGGTGCGCATTGCTCGCTGCCAGCACGGATGTCGATCTGATCGTCGACGCGCGGTGACGACCGGCGGCCGCCGCGGCCTCAGACGGATATCGCGAGCCGCTCGCTGCGATACACCCGGGCGGTGATCAGGTAAATCAGTACCGCCGCGATGCCGGTGCAGCCGAACGACAGCAGTAGCTGCGTCGGAGCGATTGCGTCGCCTCGCAGCAGCCGGTTGATCGCCACCTGCTGGCCCATCAGCGGCACCGCGTACATCCAGGTCTGCGTCTTGACCGGGTACAGCGTCAGCAGCATCGTCGGAATCACCGGCACGAACATCAGCAGCGAGAGGTAGGTCTGCGCCTCGCGGAAGCTCTTCGCGAACGCCGCGGCGAGCGTCTGCAGCGTCGCCAGCACGGCGACGAGCGGCAGCATCACGAGCAGCGTCGCCGCGACGAAGCGCGGACCGATCTCGAGGCTCATGCCGAGCTTCTCGGTCGGCAGGAACTGGCCGGCGATCGAGAACGCGACGATGCTGATCACGAGCGTCGTCAGCGCGAACGCGCAGGTCGCGCCGAGCTTGCCGAGCAGGATGCGCGCGCGCGGCACCGGGTTCGCGAGCAGCGGCTCGAGCGACTGCCGCTCGCGCTCGCCGGCGGTCGTGTCGATCGCGAGCGCCATGCCGCCGACGAACACGCCGAGGATGAAGAAGTACGGCAGCATCGCGAACAGCGTTCCGCTGCGCGACTGCGCGGTCGACTGGTCGCGCTCGGCGATCGCGAGCGGGCGGATCACCGCCGGCGACAGGCCGCGCGCGACGAGGCGCAGCGCGCCGGAGCGGCGCGCGTAGTTCTCGAGCAGCGCGCGCAGCCGCGCGACCGAGCCCTGCGCGTCGCGCTGCGACGCGTCGTAGATCAGCTCGACCTGGGCCGGCTCGCCCTTGCGCCACGCCTCGGCATAGTTCGCCGGCACGCGCAGCACGAGATCGGCGTCCTGCTCGCGCACGGCGCGTTCCGGATCGGCCGGCGCCGGCACGACGCGGACGCCGTCCTGCTTCAGCGCCGCGATCAGGTTCGGCGCGTGCTCGGCGCCGACGACCGGCACCGGCAGCGGCTGGTCGGCCTTGTCGATCTCGCGCGTGATCGCCGCGTTGATGACGAGCACGAACACGAGCGGCGCGAACAGCGGCCCGGTCAGCAGCGTGTTCAGCAGCGTGCGGCGGTCGCGCAGGTTCTCGCGGACCTCCTTCCAGAACACGGTCAGTGCGGCTCTCATCGCTTCGTCTCCGGGTTGCGCTGCACGCGCGCGCAGGTGCGCCCGCGCGGTCGCCGCGGCGCTGCCGCGGGAGGACATCTCGGCGTCGGCGTCATGCGGCGAGCCCTTCCTCGGAGCCGATGATCTTGACGAACGCGTCCTCGAGGCTCGCCTCGCCGGTCTGCGCGCGCAGCTGCTCCGGCGACTCGTCGGCGACGACGCGGCCGCGCGCGACGACGACGATGCGGTCGCACAGCGCGCCGACCTCCTGCATGATGTGGCTCGAGAACAGCACGCAGCGGCCTTCGTCGCGGAGCCGGCGCATGAACGCGCGCATCGCGCGCGTGGCCATCACGTCGAGCCCGTTGGTCGGCTCGTCGAGGATCACGTTCTTCGGGTCGTGCACGAGCGCGCGCGAGATCGCGGTCTTGACGCGCTGGCCCTGCGAGAAGCCCTCGGTGCGGCGGTCGGCGATGTCGTCCATGTCCAGCGCGGCGACCAGCGCGTCGATGCGGCGCCGGCGCGCGGACGCATCGAGCCCCTGCAGGCGGCCGAAGTAGTCGATGTTCTCGCGCGCGGTCAGCCGCTTGTAGAGCCCGCGCGCGTCCGGCAGCACGCCGAGCCGGCGGCGCACGCCGAGCGGATCGACGGCCGCGTCGAGGCCGTCGACGCGGACTTCGCCGACGTCGGGCTTCATCAGCGTGTAGAGCATGCGCAGCGTCGTCGTCTTGCCGGCGCCGTTCGGGCCGAGCAGGCCGGTGATCTCGCCGTCGCGCGCGACGAACGAGACGCCGTCGACCGCGACGACGCTGCCGAAGCGCTTGTGCAGGTCGCGGACTTCGATCATGGCGAGGCTCCGTTGAAGTCGATGAACGCCGGCGTCGGGCCGAGGTCGGCGATGCAGCCGGCGTCGAGCCGCGCCGCGTCGAGCGTGTCGACGAAGCGCGCGACGAGCTTCGGCACGCAGCCGCGCGCCATCACGCTGTGGCCCTGCCCGGCGAGCACGAGCTGGCGGCCGTTCGGCAGGCCGCTCAGGATGCGCTCGCCGTAGCGCGGCGGTGTGACCGGATCGAGCTCGCCGGACAGGATCAGCACCGGCGCGTCGCTCGCGACCGGCGCGTGGAAGCCGGACGGGCGCGTGCCGTGCGGCCAGATCGCGCATTGCGCGCGCAGCACACGGACCAGCAGGTCGCCGAGCAGCAGGTTCGCGTCCTGCGGCCGCTCGGCGAGCAGGTCGGCGTCCTCGGCGCAGATGACCGAGAGCTGCAGGCCGCTGCCGGCGATGTCGGAGACCTCGTCCTCGATCAGCTCGGACTGGCCGACCAGCGGCGCGAAGTCGCCCTTCAGCGCGCGGTCGACGACGAGCGGCAGCAGCGCGCTCATCTCCGGCGAGTACGCGAACAGGCGCACGAGCCCAGCCAGGCCGTACGCGCCGAGCGGCTTGCGCTCGGCCGCGTACGTGCGCGGATGGCGCGCGGCGACCTGCTGCGGCTGTGCGGCGAGCTCGTCGCGCAGCCGGTACAGGCTCGCGTACGGATCGCCGAACGCGTGCGCGCAGGCCGGCGTGCTCGTGCACGCGGCGAACTGCGCCTTCAGCGCCGCGTCGAGGTTCGACGCGAACTCCGCGCCGAGCACGAGCTCGTTCGGCACCGGGCTGTCGAGCACGACGCTGCGCACGCCGTCCGGATGCGCGGCGAGGTACTGCTGCGCGACGCGCGTGCCGTAGGAGACGCCGACGAGGTCGAACTGCGGCGCGCCGAGCGCCTGGCGCAGCGCTTCGAGGTCGCGCACCGTCGCGGTCGTCGTGTACTGCGCCGGATCGGCATCCTTCGACACCTCGGCGAGGCAGCGCGTGGTCGCGGCGCGGATCGCGTCGAGGTCCGGCGCGGCCTGCGTCTCGCCTTCGAGATCCTCGCGGCAGCGCAGCGGATGCGAGCCGCCGGTGCCGCGCTGGTCGAGCAGGATCAGGTTGCGCTTGCGCAGCAGCGGCGCGAAACCGGCCGCCGCGCGCGGATACACCTCGGTCGCGGCTTGGCCCGGGCCGCCGGCGAGCAGCACGGCGAGGTCGCGCGCGGCGGCCGGCGCGTCGCTGCGGATCAGCGCGAGATGCAGGTCGATGCGGCGGCCGTCGGGCCGGTCCCAGTCCTCCGGCACGCGCAGCGGCGCGCAGAACGCCGCGGTCGTCGCCGCCGAGCCGCGCTCGGCGAGCTCGCACGGCGCGAACGCGAGCGAGCCGAGCGTGAAGCCGCGCTCGCCGCTCCTCGGCACGATAGCGGCGCCCTGCGTCGACGCGGCCGGCGCCGCGGCGTCGCGTTCGGGCCGCAGCCAGTGGCGGCCGACGAGCAGCGCGAGCACGGCGACGGTGAGCACGAGGCGGAAAAGAGTGCGTCTGGCCATGTTGCCTAGTCTCCGGGATCGAAGATCGATTCGATCGGCTTGCGGAACAGCCGCGCGATGCGGAACGCGAGCGGCAGGCTCGGATCGTAGCGGCCGGTCTCGATCGCGTTGACGGTCTGCCGCGACACGTCGAGCGCCTCGCCGAGCTCGCCCTGCGACCAGCCCTTCGCTTCGCGCAGCTCGCGCACGCGGTTCCTCAACAGCCGCGCCCGCCGTAGCGGCGCAGCAGCACGGTGCGCGCGAGGCCGTAGGCGACCGCCTGCAGCGGGAACACCCAGATCAGCGCGTCGCCGCCGAGCGCGACCGCGTGCGCCGCGGCGAGGAAGCCGCCGACCAGCGTCGCCGCGGCGACGACGCCGGTCGCGACGCCGAGCGCGACCATGTGCACGCGCTGCTCGAGCTCGTCGCTGCGCAGGACGCGCCAGCCCATCAGCCCGATCGTGCCGAGCACCGGCACGACCGGCAGCAGCGCGAGCGCGATCTTGCCGCCGTTGTCCTGCGTCGCGCGCGCGTACGGCCACTCGAGCATCATCAGCGCGACGTAGACCGCCATCAGCGCGAGCACGCCGATGCGATAGCGCCACATGTCGGAACGGCGCATCGCGCCTCGCCTGTCAAGGATGCTTGACAGCATGCTAGGCGACGGCCGCTGCGGATGTCAAGCGTGCTTTACACCTCGCGAGCCCGCGTGCGCCGGCGGCGCCGCCGCGCTCCGACCTCAGCGCGGCGGCGCGAGCACGGTCGCGCCGCGATCGAGCGCCGCGGTGCCGCTCCGCGCGAGCTCGAGCACGCGGCCGACGCGGCCGAGATCGTCGAGGAACGCGTTGACCTCGGCGCCGGTGCCGGTGAACTCGATCGTGCGCACGCCGGCGCTGATGTCGAGCACCTGCGCGCGCGGATGCCGGCGCAGCGTCGTCACGAACGCGGTCAGCGCGCCGTCGGCGACGTCGAGCTTGACCAGCAGCAGCTCGGACTCGAGATGCTCGCGGCTGGTCAGGTCGACGATCTCGAGCACGTCGATGAGCTTGCGCGACTGCTTGATGATCTGCTCGATGACCGCGTCCTCGCCGACGGTGACCAGCGTCAGCCGCGACACGGTCGGATCGTGCGTCGCGGCGACGGTCAGCGAGTCGATGTTGTAGCCGCGCGCGGAGAACATGCCGGCGACGCGCGCGAGCGCGCCGGCTTCGTTCTGCAGCAGGATGGAGATGATGCGGCGCATGGGTTCGCTCGTCGGTTCGGAACTCGTGGATTCGCGCGCGGCGCGCGGCTCGGCGTGAGCTCGCGCCGCGACCGCCGGCGCGCTCAGAACATCTGCGCCGGTCCGACCTCCGGCTGCGCCGCCGGCGCCGAGCGCGACGGGATGTGCTCGCCGGTGATCATCTCGGCGTAGCTCATGCCGGGCCCGACCATCGGATAGACGCCGGCGTCGGGGTCGATGACGACCTCGAGGAACGCCGGGCCGACGTGGCCGACGAATTCGGCGACGGTGCTCGCGAGTTCGTCGGGCCGCTCGAGCCGGCGCGCCCAGGCGAAGCCGTCGGCCTCGGCGGCCTTGACGAAGTCCTTCTTGTGCAGGCTCTTGTCGCTCGCGGCGAAGCGGCCCTTGAAGAACAGCTTCTGCCACTGGCGCACCATGCCGTCGCCGTAGTTGTTCAGCACGACGATCTTGATCGGCAGGCCGTAGGTCGTCACGGTCTCGAGCTCGCCGAGGTTCATGCGGATGCTCGCGTCGCCGTCGATGTCGATGACGAGCGCGTCGGGCCGCGCGAACTGCGCGCCGATCGCGGCCGGCAGGCCGAAGCCCATCGTGCCCATCGAGCCCGAGGTCAGCCACAGCCGCGGCTCGCGGAAATCGAAGTACTGCGCGGCCCACATCTGGTGCTGGCCGACGCCGGTCGCGATGACCGCGCGGCCGCCGGCGTGGCGGTTGATCGCCTCGATGACCGCGTACGGCTGGATGCGCGCCGAGTCGCGCGCGTAGTTCATCGCGTAGGTGCGCTTCAGCTCGGCGACGTGCGCGTGCCACGCCGCGAACGCGCCGCCGTCGAGCGGGCGCACGCCGTGCGCGAGGCCGTACTCGCGCAGGCGGTCGAGCGCGCGCGCGAGGTCGCCGAGGTGGTGCCAGTCGACCGGCTTGACCTTGTCGATCTCGGCCGCGTCGACGTCGAGATGCGCGACGAAGCGCGCGCCCGCGGCGAACTTCGCCGGCACGCCGGCGACGCGGTCGTCGAAGCGGCTGCCGGCCGCGATCAGGAAGTCGCAGTCGTCGACGGCGTAGTTCGCGTACGCGGTGCCGTGCATGCCGAGCATGTGCAGCGCGAGCGGCTCGGTCGTGTCGAACGCGCCGAGGCCCATCAGCGTCGTCGTCACCGGCACGCCGAACGCGTGCGCGAAGTCGCGCAGCGCGCGCGCCGCGTTCGCCGCGACGACGCCGCCGCCGGCGTAGATCAGCGGGCGCTCGGCGCGCGCGAACGCGGCGAAGAACGCGGCGCACGCCGCATCGTCGAGCGCGGCGGCCTCGATCGCGCGCAGCCGTGCGCGGAAGCCCGGCAGCGGCAACCGCGCCGCGCCGTCGAACACGAGCGCGGCGTTCTGCACGTCCTTCGGGATGTCGACGACGACCGGCCCGGGCCGCCCGCTGCGCGCGATCTCGAACGCCGAGCGCAGCGTCGCCTCGAGCTTCGCCGCGTCGGTGACGAGGAACACGTGCTTCGCGCAGTTGCCCATGATGCTGCTGACCGGCGCCTCCTGGAAGCCGTCGCTGCCGATCGCGGCGGTCGGCACCTGGCCCGAGATCACGACGATCGGCACCGAGTCGGCCATCGCGTCGCGGACGGGCGTGACCGTGTTCGTCACGCCCGGCCCGGAGGTGACCAGCGCGACGCCGACGCGGCCCGACGCGCGCGCGTAGCCCTGCGCCATGAAGCCGGCGCCCTGCTCGTTCGCCGGCACGACGAGCGGCAGCGGCTCGGCGCCGCCGGCGCCGGCGTGATCGCGGTTGTAGCGGAACACCGCGTCGTAGACCGGCAGGATCGCGCCGCCGGAGTAGCCGAACACGACGCCGACGCGCTCGTCGGCGAGCACCTGCACGACGATCTCGGCGCCGCTCATCGGCGTGCCGGCGAGCGGGTGCGCGGCAGGCGCGGCGTCGCCGTGCGCATTCGCGGCGGCGGCGTTCACGAGCGGCGAATCGGCCATCGGTCGTCGGCTCCGTCGACAGCGCGGCGCGCGCGAGCTGCGCTCACGCCTCGTCGAGCCAGGTCATGCGCTTGCGCAGCTCGGCGCCGACCTTCTCGACCGGATGCTCGAGGTCGGCCTGCTTCATGCGCCGGTAGTTCGGCAGGCCGGCCGCGTACTCGGCGGTCCACTCGCGCGCGAACGTGCCGTCCTGGATCTCCTTCAGCACGGCCTTCATGCGTTCCTTCGTCGCCGCGTCGACGATGCGCGGCCCGCGCGTGTAGTCGCCGTACTGCGCGGTCTCCGAGATGAACGAGAGCATCTTCGTGATGCCGCCCTGGTAGAGCAGGTCGACGATCAGCTTCAGCTCGTGCAGCACCTCGTAGTACGCGATCTCGGGCTTGTAGCCGGCCTCGACCAGCGTCTCGAAGCCCTTCAGCACGAGCTCGCTCGCGCCGCCGCAGAGCACGGCCTGCTCGCCGAACAGGTCGGTCTCGGTCTCCTCCTTGAAGTCGGTCTCGATCAGCAGCGCGCGCGCGCCGCCGAGGCCGGCCGCGTACGCGATCGCCTTGTCCTTCGCCGCGCCGCTCGCGTCCTGGTAGACCGCGTACAGGCACGGCACGCCGCGCCCGATCTCGTACTCGGTGCGCACGAGCGCGCCGGGCCCTTTCGGCGCGACGAGGATCACGTCGATGTCCTTGCGCGGATCGATCGTCTTGAAGTGCACGTTGAAACCGTGCGCGAACAGGAGCGCCGCGCCGGGCTCGATGTTCGGCGCGATCGCCTCGGCGTAGAGCTTCGGCTGCACCATGTCCGGCGTCAGCACGGCGACGAGGTCGGCGCCCCTGACGGCCTCGTCCGGCGTCGCGACGACGAAGCCGTCCGCGGCCGCCTTCGCCGCGGTCGGGCCGCCGACGCGCAGGCCGACGACGACGTCGAGGCCGGAGTCGCGCAGGTTCAGCGCATGCGCGCGGCCCTGGCTGCCGTAGCCGAGGACTGCGATGTGGGCGTTCTGCAGAGCTTCTGTCGTAGCGGTCATTGCGTCTCCGAATCGTTCAGCGTTCTGGGTGGTGTCGTCGTGCGTGGTTTTCGTGCTCCGGCGCCGCGTCGCGCGTGCGCTCGCGGCGCGGCGAAGCTCCGCGCGGCGGCGACGTGTCGATGCGGTCGCGCGCCTACGCCGCGGTGACCGCGCCGTACGACGCCGAGCCGACCAGCCGCGCGTATTTCGCGAGCGCGCCGTGCAGCGTCTTCGGCGCCGGCGCGCTCCAAGCGGCGCGGCGCGCGGCGAGGTCCGCGTCGGTCTCGACGACGCGGCGCTCGGCGTCGATGACGATGCGGTCGCCGTCGGCGAGCAGCGCGATCGGTCCGCCGCGCGCGGCTTCCGGCGCGACGTGGCCGACCATGAAGCCGTGCGTGGCGCCGCTGAAGCGGCCGTCGGTCATCAGCGCGACGTCGTCGCCGAGCCCGCGCCCGACCAGCGCCGCGGTGACCGCCAGCATCTCGCGCATGCCGGGGCCGCCGGCCGGTCCTTCGTTGCGGATCACGATCACGTCGCCGGCGCGGATCGCGCCGGCCTGCACCGCGCGGAACGCGTCCTCCTCGCTCTCGTACACGCGCGCGACGCCCTCGAAGTGCGTGCGCCCCTTGCCGGCCAGCTTCAGCACGCAGCCCTCCGGCGCGAGATTGCCGTACAGGATCGAATAGCCGCCGCGCGGCTTGAACGCGCGCGCGACCGGCACGACGACCTGCTGGTCCGCCGGTGCGGGCGGCGCCGCGTCGACCTCCTCGAACAGCGTGCGTCCGGTTACGGTCGGTGCGTCCTCGAGCAGGCCGGCCGCGCGCAGCTCGCGCACGACCTGCGCCATGCCGCCGGCCGCGGTCATCTCGACCGCGGTGTAGCGGCCGCCCGGCATCAGGTCGGCGATGACCGGCGTCGTCCGCGACGCGGTCTCGAAGTCCTCGAGCGACAGCGGCACGCCGGCCTCGTTCGCGATCGCGAGCAGGTGCAGCACCGCGTTCGTCGAGCCGGCCGTCGCGTTCGCGATGCGCGCCGCGTTGCGGAACGCGGTCGGGCTGAGCAGGCTGCGCGGCCGCAGGTCGCGCCTGAGGTTCTCCACGGCGAGCTCGCCGCAGCGGCGCGCGACGTCGCGCTTGGCCGGATCGGTCGCGACGACGTCGTTGAAGCCGAGCGGCGACAGGCCGAGCGCCATCAGCAGCATCGCCATCGTGTTCGCGGTGAACTGGCCGCCGCAGGCGCCGGCGCCGGGGCACGCGCGCCGCTCGACCTCGGCGAGGCGCGCGTCGTCGATCTTGCCGGCGCCGTGCGCGCCGACCGCCTCGAACACCTGCTGGATCGTGATCGAGCGGCCGTCGAGCGTGCCGTGCGCGATGCTGCCGCCGTACAGCGCGACGCCGGGCACGTCGAGCCGCGCGAGCGCCATCGCGGCCGCCGGGATCGTCTTGTCGCAGCCGCACAGCACGACCATCGCGTCGAGCGAGTGGCCGTCGACGGCGAGCTCGATCGAGTCGGCGATCAGCTCGCGGCTGACCAGCGACGCGCGCATGCCCGGCGTGCCCATCGCGATGCCGTCGGTCACCGCGATCGTGTTGAACTCGATCGGCGTGCCGCCGGCCGCGCGGACGCCGTCGGCGACGTGCTGCGCGAGCTCGCGCAGGTTCAGGTTGCACGGGCTCACGTTCGACCAGGTGTGCACGACCGCGACCAGCGGCTTCGCGATCGCCGCGTCGTCGAGCCCGGTCGCGTACAACATCGCGCGCGCCGGGGCGCGGTCGGGCCCGGACTTCATCGCGTCGCTGCGGAGCGGCGTGCGCGGTTTCGCTTCGTTCGCCATGCGTGTGGTTTCCCGGTGTCGGTCAGGCGCCGCGCGGCGACGTCACGCGGCGGCGCGGCGCTGCGTGGCGAGCGCGGCGCAGACCGCGTCGGCGACGTCGCGCGTCGACGCGCTGCCGCCGAGGTCGCGCGTCAGCTCGCCGCTCGCGACGACGCTCTCGACCG
This sequence comes from Dokdonella sp., assembly GCA_036398645.1. GTDB lineage: Bacteria > Pseudomonadota > Gammaproteobacteria > Xanthomonadales > Rhodanobacteraceae > Dokdonella_A. The sequence continues at coordinate 9,880 of DASWOS010000483.1, forward strand.
CGGCCTCGACCGACGCGGCCTCGGCGTCGAGCCCGAGCGAATGGCGCAGCAGCAGCGCGGCCGACAGGATCGCGCCGAGCGGGTTGGCGAGGCCCTGACCGGCGATGTCCGGCGCGGAGCCGTGGATCGGCTCGTAGAGACCGACCCGGCCCTCGCCGAGCGAGGCCGACGGCAGCAGCCCGAGCGAGCCGGCCAGCGCGGCGGCCTCGTCGGTCAGGATGTCGCCGAACAGGTTCTCGGTCACGACGACGTCGTAGGCGGCCGGCCGCGTCAGCAGCAGCATCGCCATCGAGTCGACGAGCTGGTGCTCGAGGCGGACGTCGGCGTAGTCGGCGCCGACGCGCGTGACGGTCTCGCGCCAGAGCCGCGAGGTCTCGAGCACGTTGGCCTTGTCGACCGAGGTCACGTGCCGGCGGCGCGCGCGCGCGAGCTCGAACGCGCGGCGCGCGACGCGCTCGATCTCGGCGACCGTGTACTTCGTCTCGTCGGTCGCGACGTCGGCGCCGCGCGTCTTCGCGCCGAAGTACGCGCCGCCGGTCAGCTCGCGCACGAACAGCACGTCGACGCCGGCGAGCTTCTCGTTCTTGAGCGGCGACAGCGCGGCGAGCCGCGGGTGCACGCTGACCGGACGCAGGTTCGCGTAGACGCCGAGCCCCGCGCGCAGCGCGAGCAGGCCCTGCTCCGGCCGCACCTTCGCCTTCGGATCGGACCATTTCGGCCCGCCGACCGCGCCGAGCAGCACCGCGTCGGCGGCGCGGCACGCGGCGAGCGTCGCCGCCGGCAGCGGCTCGCCGGTCGCGTCGATTGCGGCGCCGCCGATCGCGTGCTCGGCGAACGCGAGCTCGTGGCCGTGGCGGCGCGCGACGTCCTCGAGCACGTCGATCGCGGCGGCGGTGACTTCGGGACCGATGCCGTCGCCGGGCAATACGGCGATGTGTGCTTTCATGCGCTTCCTCGTTCGTGTTCGTCGTCGCCGCGCTCGCGCGCGGATCCAGGTGTCGTCGCGGCGGCTCGCGAGCCGCCGCCGGCGGCGCCGCGCGTCAGGCGGCGATGCTCCGTTCGTACGCCGCGATCGCGGCCTCGTGCTTCAGCAGGAAGCCGAGCTGATCGACGCCTTCGATCAGGCAGTGCTTCGCGAACGCGTCGAGCGCGAACGTGAAGCGGCCGCCGTCCGGCCGCGTGATCGTGCCGGCGCCGACGTCGATCGCGAGCTCGACGCCGGGGTGCTCGAGCAGCCAGCGGTGCTCGTCCTCGGGCACGACGACCGCGAGCACGCCGTTCTTCAGCGCGTTGCTGCGGAAGATGTCGGCGATCTCCGACGACAGCACCGCGCGGATGCCGTAGTCGGCGAGCGCCCACGGCGCGTGCTCGCGCGACGAACCGCAGCCGAAGTTGCGGCCGGCGACGAGGATCTCGGCGCCGCGCGCCTCGGGCCGGTTCAGCACGAAGTCCGGATTCTCGCTGCCGTCGTCGCGGTAGCGCCAATCGTTGAACAGCACGCGGCCGAGGCCGCTGCGTTCGGTCGTGGTCAGGAAGCGCGCCGGGATGATGCGGTCGGTGTCGATGTTCTCGAACGGCAGCACGACCGTGCGCGAACGCAGCTGCGCGAGCGGCTTCATGTTCATGCGGCCTCCGGAGCGAGGTAGTCGCGCGGATCGGCGATGCGTCCGGCCAGCGCGGTCGCGGCGGCGACCAGCGGGCTCGCGAGCACGGTGCGCACGCCGGGGCCCTGGCGGCCCTCGAAGTTGCGGTTGCTGGTGCTGACGACGAGCTCGCCGGGCCGCGCGATGTCGCCGTTCATGCCCAGGCACATCGAGCAACCCGGTTCGCGCCACTCGGCGCCGGCGGCGCGGAACAGCTCGTGCAGGCCTTCGCGTTCGGCGTCGCGCTTGACCTGTTCGGAGCCGGGGACGACCAGCATGCGCAGGCCATCGGCGATGCGCCGTCCGCGCAGCATTT
>DASWOS010000484.1:0-4929 GCA_036398645.1 Dokdonella sp.
CCGCCGGCGTGGTCGAAGTGCAGGTGCGAGAGCACGACGACGTCGATCGCCTCGTGCGGGCAGCCGGCCGCGGCGAGCGAGTCGAGCAGCACGTGGCGCTCCTCGACGACGCCGTAGCGCTCGCGCAGGCGCGGCTCGAAGAACGCGCCGATGCCGGTTTCGAACAGCACGTTGCGGCCGTCGAGGCCCTCGACGAGCAGGCAGCGGCAGGCCAGCGTGACGCGGTTCTGCTCGTCCGGCGCGACCCAGCGCCGCCACATCGCGCGCGGCACGTTGCCGAACATCGCGCCGCCGTCGAGGCGCTGCGTGTTGCCGAGCACCGAGCGCAACCTCATCGGCGCGGCCGCGTCGTTCAGCCGGCCTTGCGCGCGCTGCGCGGCGCCGGCTTCTTCGCCGCGCTGCGCTTGCGCTTCGGCCGCAGCATCGTGCCGACGCAGTTCTTCGCGCCGCAGCGGCACGCCCAGATCGCCTTCAGCCGCGGCGTCAGGCGTTCCTCGAGCACGATGCCGTAGTCGTAGGTCAGCTCCTCGCCGGCGCGCAGCGGGCGCAGCGACTCGATCAGCACGCGGTCCTTGCGCCGGTCGGAGCCGTCGGCTTCCTCGAGCAGCGCGCGGCAGTTCGGCTTGCAGCTGTGATTGATCCAGCGCGCGACGTTGCCTTCGTGGTTCGCGTCGATGATGTACTTGTCGTTCAGCGTGAACAGGAACGTGTGCCCGCTCTCGCTCGTGTTCGCGTAGATGCGGTCGGCCTGCGCATGGGTCAGGCGCCGGCCCTTGTACTCGATGATCTCGGTCTTCGCCGGGATGTCGACGAGGGCGAAGACACCGGTGCCGTGGATCGGCGAGCGGCGCGCGGCGATGCGTCTGGGCATGTGCGGGTGTCGGCTCGGAACGAAGCGCCGATCATATCGCGTCCGGGCTGCGCGGCGGCGGCGTCGCGCGCGCGGCCGCCGATCTGCTAGTTTGCGCGCCGCGGAATCGCCGCGCCCGACCGACCTGCCGCCATGCCGCGCCTGCGCACCGTCCCCGTTCTGGCTCCGCTCGCCCTCGCCGTGCTCGCGCTCGCCGCGACGGAAGCCGCGTTCGCGCGTCATTCGAACTCGCCGACGAAGCCGACGCACGCATCGCAGCACAAGCAGAAGAGCAAGGGCACGGCCGGCGCGTTCGACTATTACGTCATGGCGCTGTCGTGGTCGCCGACCTATTGCCGGACTCATCCCGACGACGGCGAGCAGTGCACGCACAAGGGCTACGGCTTCATCCTGCACGGACTGTGGCCGGAGTACGAGCACGGCGGCGGTCCGGAACGCTGCCGGACCGACGACGAGCCGAGCCGCAAGACCGTCGCGACCGCGCTCGCGTTCATGCCGAGCCGGCGCCTGATCGATCACGAATGGGCCGCGCACGGCGCCTGCACCGGCCTCGACCCGGCCGGCTACTTCGATCTCGCCGATCGCGCATTCGCGGCGGTGCACGCGCCGCCGGAGCTCAGCGCGCCGCAGCGGCCGCTGCAGATGCGCGCGGACGACCTGCGCGGTGCGCTGAAGCGCGCGAACCCGGGGCTCGACGACTCGATGCTGAGCCTGCATTGCAGCCACGGCGAGCTCGTCGAGGTGCGCGTCTGCCTCGACAAGAACGCCGCGCCGCGCGCGTGCGGCAAGCGCATGCGTGAGGCCTGCCCGGCGAGCGAGCCGTTCACGATCCCGGCGGTCGACTGACCGCCGGCGCCGCACGTCAGCCGAGCGGCTTCGAGAACACGACCTGGGTCTTGCGCCGCGCGTAGCCGTTCCGCGCGTAGAAGTCGTGCGCGCGCGTGCGCTCGACGCGGCTGCGCACGGTCATCCGCTCCGCACCGCGACGGCGCGCCCAGGCTTCGCCGGCGCACACGAGCTCGGCGCCGATGCCGCTGCCGCGCGCGTGCGCGGCGACGACGAGGCCGAGGATCTCGGCGCCGGCGGCGTCGACGAGATGCGCGGTCTCGGCGACGTGCAGCCAGCCGACGACGCGCCCCTCGGCGTCCTCGGCGACGAGCACGCACGCATCCGCACGCGCCTCGATCGCGGCGAGACGCGCGACGATCTCGCGCCGCGTGGCCGGATAGCCGAGCTCGCCGGCGAGCGCGGCCAGCGCCGCGGCGTCGTACGTGCGCGCGCAGCGGATCGTCGTCATGCGGATCTCCGAATACACGTCGCGTCGAGCCTAGCGCCGCGCGCGGTGTCGCGGAGGGCGCGGCGCGGGCGCGCCGCGGGCAGCCGGCCGACGCCGCGCGGTGCCGTGCCTCAGCCGGCGGCGGCGGCGAAGTGGTCGGCGAGCACGGCCGCGACGCACATCGACATGCGCTTGCCGGTCGGGATGTGCAGGAACTCGTTCGGCCCGTGCGCGTTCGAGTGCGGCCCGAGCACGCCGGTGATCAGGAACTGCGCGCGCGGGAACTTCTCGCCGAGCATGCCCATGAACGGGATCGAGCCGCCCTCGCCGTTGTACGCGACCGGCGCGCCGAAGAAGCGCTGCGACGCCGCGTCGACCGCGCGCTCGAGCCACGGCGCGAGCGCCGGCGCCTCCCAGCCGCTGCCGGCCTTCTCGAGCTCGAACGAGACCTTCGCGCCGTACGGCGGATCGCTCTCGAGCAGGCGCTTGACGAACGCGCCGGCCTTCGCCGCGTCGAGCGTCGGCGGCAGGCGCAGCGACAGCTTGACCGCGGTGTACGGGCGCAGCACGTTGCCGGCCGAATCGAGCGGCGGCAGCCCGGCGGCGCCGGTCACCGACAGCGCCGGCCGCCACGTGCGGTTCAGCACGAGCTCGGCGAGGTCCGTCTCCATCGGCCGCATGCCGTCGACGAGCGGAAACTTCGCGTAGACCGCCTCGCCGAGGATCTCCGCGGTGCGCTTCGCCTGCGCGACGCGCGCGGCCGGGATCTCGACGTGGAGCTCGCTCGGCAGGATGCGGCCGGTCGTCTCGTCCTCGAGCCGCGACAGCAGCCGGCGCAGGATGCGGAAGCTCGATGCGACGACGCCGGACGCGTCGCCGGAGTGCACGCCCTCCTCGAGCACGCCGACGGTCAGGTTGCCGCCGGTCATGCCGCGCAGCGAGGTCGTCAGCCAGAGCTGGTCGTAGTTGCCGCAGCCGGAGTCGAGGCAGACGATCAGCGACGGCTCGCCGATGCGCGCGGCGAGATGCTCGACGTAGTACGGCAGGTCGTAGCTGCCGGATTCCTCGCAGGCCTCGATCATGACCACGCAGCGCGCGTGCGGCACGCCCTGCTGCTGCAACGCGAGGATCGCCGCGAGCGAGCCGAAGATCGCGTAGCCGTCGTCGGCGCCGCCGCGGCCGTACAGGCGATCGCCCTCGAGCACCGGCGTCCACGGGCCGAACGGCGGCGACCAGCCGGTCATCTCCGGCTGCTTGTCGAGGTGGCCGTACAGCAGCACGCCGTCCGCGGGCGCCGCCGCACTGCTGCCGAACGCCGGAATCTCGATGAAGATCAGCGGCGTGCGCCCCGGCAGGCGCACGACCTCGAGCTGCATGCCGGCGATCGGCTGCGCGCGCGCCCAGGCTTCCATCAGCGCGACGGCCTGGTCCATGTAGCCGTGCTCGGCCCATTGCGCGTCGAACATCGGCGACTTGTTCGGAATCCGGATGTACTCGGTCAGCTGCGGAACGATCTCGCCGTCCCAGAGCCCGTCGACGAAGCCGCTGAGTTCGTTCGAGTCCATGGATCCTTGACGTCGCAGGCACGCGATTCGCGCGGGGCCGCGATTCTACTCCGCGCCGGAACCGCGGCGGCGTAGGAAATCTCCTACGTGCGGAGCCGCCGCGGTCCTACGCACGAATGCGACGCAGGCCGCCAGCGCAGGCGTCGCGCGCGACCTAGACTGCGCAGCGTCCGCCGCTCGCACGCCGGCGCCCCGCGCCGCCGACTGCCATGAACCGAATTCGACGAGGCTTCGCCGTCCTGCTGCTCACGCTCGCGTTCGCGCTGCCGGCGCTCGCCGTCGCGCAGGTCGACCTGAACAGCGCCGACGCGAAGACGCTGGCCGAGGCGATGACCGGAGTCGGCCTGGTCAAGGCCGAGGCGATCGTCGCGTACCGCGCCGAGCACGGTCCGTTCCGCAGCGTCGACGAGCTGATCAACGTCAAGGGCATCGGCAACAAGACGCTCGAGGCGAACCGCGGCGCGGTCATCGTCGCCGCGCCGACCGCCGCCGCGGGCACACACGGCGGCTGACCGCGCCGGGGCCGCTCGCGCCGGCGCGGCGGCGGCGTTGCGGCGCGCCGCGGCGGCACGCGGCGCGCGGTGATTGCAAGACCGGCGGCATCGCGCAGCGCGGGCCGCGCGCCGGCCGGCCGCCTCAGCCGCGACCGCGGCGCGGCCGTCCGCACGCCGGGATGGCCGCGCGCCGCCAACCTGATAGACTCGCGGACCGCCGGCTGGCGGTGGCGCATGATCCTCCCTCCCTATCACATCGGCGCGTCCACGATCGCGGGCGCGGGCCGCGGCTTGTTCCTCAACGAGCCGGTCGGGCGCGGCCGCGTCATCGTCGCGCCGGACGCGATTCCCCGCGTGCATCGTTTCGACGAGATCCTCGCGATGCCGGCCGCCGAAACGCTGCTGCCGGCGACCGTGCGCTGGTTCGAGGACCGCTACACGGTCACGCCGGACTGGCCCGACGAGTGCTACATCAACCATGCGTTCGAGCCGAGCGCGCTCTGGCACCTCGGCTTCGTGTTCGCGGCCGGCGATCTCGCCGCCGGCAGCGAAGTCACGGTCGACTATCGCCATCTGCTCGCGCCGGGCCAGGAAGAGGACTTCGTCGACGCGCGGACCGGCGAGCGCATCGTCGGCTACACCTGGCAAGAGAGCCTGCGCGCCTCGACGCGCGCGCTCGCCGCGCTGCTCGGCTGATGGCGCGCCCGCGATGATCGAGATTCC
>DASWOS010000485.1:0-9172 GCA_036398645.1 Dokdonella sp.
CGCGACCTGGGCCACGTAGACGTTGCCGTAGGCGATCGCCTGCAGCGCGAGATCCTTGCGCGGCGTGCGCTTGCCGGCCGCGGCGAATTTCGCCACCGCGCCGAGCGGCGTCGCCTTCGACGCCTGCCCGCCGGTGTTCGAGTAGACCTCGGTGTCGAGCACGAGCACGTTGACGTCGCGGCCCTGCGCGAGCACGTGATCGAGGCCGCCGTAGCCGATGTCGTAGGCCCAGCCGTCGCCGCCGACGATCCAGATGCTGCGCCGGACCAGATGGTCGACGACCGAGAGCAGATCGTCGACCTGTGGATCGCCGGCCAGCGCGAGCAGCTTGACCTTGAGCGCGGCGACGCGCTCGCGCTGCGCGCGGATCTGCGATTCGTCGACCTGGTCGGCGCCGGCGATCGCGGCGGCGAGCGCCTCGCCGACCTGCGGCGCGAGCTCGGCGAGACGCCGCAGCGCCAGCGCGAGGTGCTGGTCGGCGGCGATGCGGAAGCCGAGGCCGAACTCCGCGTTGTCCTCGAACAGCGAGTTCGACCAGGCCGGGCCGCGGCCTTCGTGGTTCTTCGTCCACGGCGTCGCCGGCAGGTTGCCGCCGTAGATCGACGAGCAGCCGGTCGCGTTGGCGATCTGCGCGCGGTCGCCGAACAGCTGGCTGAGCAGGCGCAGGTACGGCGTCTCGCCGCAGCCGGCGCAGGCGCCGGGGAACTCGAACAGCGGCTGCAGGAACTGCACGCCGCGCACGTTGGCGAAGTCCACGCGCGCGCGGTCGTTGACCGGCAGCGTCTCGAAGAAGCGGATGTGCGTGCGCTCGCGCGCGAGGATCGGCCGCTTGTCGACGAGGTTGATCGCCTTCGTGTCCGGCTCGATCGGGCTCGTCGCCGGGCACGCCTCGACGCACAGGCCGCAGCCGGTGCAGTCCTCGAGGTAGACCTGCAGCGTGAACTCGGTGTCCGGATAGCCGCGCACGTTGACCGGCGCGTGCGGGAACGCCGCCGGCGCGCGCTCGAGCCGCTTGCCGTCGTAATAGCGGCTGCGGATCACCGCGTGCGGGCAGACGAAGCTGCACTGGCCGCACTGCACGCAGAGGTCCGCGCGCCATTCGGGCACGGTGTCGGAGATGTTGCGCTTCTCGTACGCGCTGGTGCCCGACGGGAACGTGCCGTCGGCCGGCACGCGGCTGACCGGGATGCGGTCGCCTTCGCTGGCGAACATGCGCGCGGTGACCTCGCGCACGAACGTCGGCGCGTCGTCGGGCACCAACGCCGGCAGCGCCGCCGCGTCGGTGCCGGCCGCCGCCGGCACGTCGATGCGGTGCAGGCGCGCGAGCGCGCCGTCGACCGCGGCGAAGTTCATCTGCACGACCTGCTCGCCCTTGCGGCCGTAGCTCGTGCGGATCGCCTGCTTGATGCGCTCGATCGCCTCGTCGCGCGGCAGCACGCCGGACAGCGCGAAGAAGCAGGTCTGCAGGATCGTGTTGACGCGGAAGCCGAGCCCGAGCGCGCGCGCGGCCTCGGACGCGTCGATCGCGTAGAACTCGAGACGCTTGTCGACGATCGCCTGCTGCGCGGAGCGCGGCAGATGGCCCCAGACCGCGTCCGGCGCGTACGGCGCGTTCAGCAGGAACGTCGCGCCCGGCGCGGCGGTGCCGAGCACGTCCTGGCGCAGCAGGAACTCGAACTTGTGGCAGGCGACGAACTGCGCCTGGTGGATCAGGTACGGCGCACGGATCGGCTCCGGCCCGAAGCGCAGATGCGAGACGGTCTGCGCGCCGGACTTGTGCGAGTCGTAGACGAAGTAGCCCTGCGCGTACAGCGGCGTGTCCGCGCCGATGATCTCGATGCTGTTCTTGTTCGCGCCGACCGTGCCGTCGGCGCCGAGGCCGTAGAACACCGCGCGCCGCGTCGCTGCGGATTCGATCGAGTAGCCCTCGTCGTAGTCGAGGCTCCGGTGGGTCACGTCGTCGTCGATGCCGACGCTGAAGCTGTGGCGCGGCCGCTCGCGCGCGAGCTCGTCGAACACCGCCGCGACCATCGCCGGGGTGAATTCCTTGCTCGACAGCCCGTAGCGGCCGCCGATCACGAGCGGCAGGCTCGCGCGCTCGCCGCGCGCGACCGCCGCGGCGAGGCTCGCGACGACGTCCTGGTACATCGGCTCGCCGGTCGCGCCGGGCTCCTTGGTCTGCTCGAGCACGGCGATGCGGCGCACCGACGCCGGCAGCGCGGCGAGCAGGCGCTCGGCCGAGAACGGCCGGTACAGCCGCACCTGCAGCGCGCCGATCTTCTCGCCGGCGGCGAGCCGCGCCTTGACCGTCTCGCGCGCGGTCTGCGCGCCGGAGCCCATCAGCACGACGACGCGCTCGGCGTCGGCCGCGCCCTCGTACTCGAACAAGCGATACGCGCGCCCGGTCAGCTCGCCGAAGCGGCGCATCGCGCGCTCGACGATCTCCGGCACCGCGTCGTAGTAGCGGTTCACCGCCTCGCGTGCCTGGAAGAACGTGTCCGGGTTGTGCGCGGTGCCGCGCACGAACGGCCGCTCCGGGTCGAGCGCGCGCGCGCGGTGCGCACGCACGAGGCGGTCGTCGATCAGCGCACGCAGCACCGCGTCGTCGAGCAGGTCGAGCGTGTTGATCTCGTGCGAGGTGCGGAAGCCGTCGAAGAAGTGCAGGAACGGGATGCGCGATTCGAGCGTCGCCGCCTGCGCGATCAGCGCCATGTCGTGCGCCTCCTGCACCGAGGCCGAGTTCAGCAGCGCGAAGCCGGTCGTGCGCACCGCCATCACGTCGGAATGGTCGCCGAAGATCGACAGCGCCGAGGTCGCCAATGCGCGCGCGGCGACGTGGAACACCGTCGAGGTCAGCTCGCCGGCGATCTTGAACATGTTCGGCAGCATCAGCATCAGGCCCTGCGACGCGGTGAACGTCGTCGTCAGCGCGCCGGACTGCAGCGCGCCGTGCACCGCGCCGGCGGCGCCGCCCTCGCTCTGCATCTCCTGCACGACCGGCAGGCCGCCCCACAGGTTGAGGCGGCCCTCGGCCGACCACTGGTCGGCGAGCTCGGCCATCGTCGACGACGGCGTGATCGGATAGATCGCGCAGACCTCGTTCAACCGGTACGCGACCGTCGCGACCGCCGTGTTCGCGTCCATCGTCGCGCGCGTGCTCATGCGGCGGTCTCCTGCGCGGCGGCCGGCGTCGCCGCGGCCGCCGGCTCGGGCACCATCTCGATCGCGTGGCACGGACACTGCTCGAAGCAGGTCCGGCAGCCGGTGCAGAGGTCGAGCTTGACCGCATAGCCGCTGCCGGGGCCGAGCTTGACGATCGCGTCCTCCGGGCACGCCGCGTAGCAGTTGTCGCATTCGTAGCAATTGCCGCAGGACAGGCAGCGCTGCGCCTCGTGACGCGCCGCCGCCGCGTCGAGACCGGCGACGATCTCCTCGAAGCCGGCGCGGTCGGCCGGCGCACGCTCGCGCTGCACGGCCTTCGCCGCGTCGTCGTAGAGCGGCAGGTGCAGCTCGGCGAAGCCGACGACGCGATGACGCGGCGCGGCCGCGAACGGCACGCCGCGCAGCCACGCGTCGATGCGGCGGGCGGCCTTCTTGCCGAGACCGACCGCGTTGGTCACGCTGCGCTGCGCCGGCGTCACGTCGCCGCCGGCGAAGATGCCGGCGCAGCCGGTCTGCATGTCGGCGCCGACGATCACGGTGCCGTCGTCCTCGAACGCGATGCCGGGTACGCGGCGCAGGAACGCGACGTCGGTGGCCTGGCCGAGCGCGAGCACGAGCGAATCCGCGGCGAGCGTCTCGAACTCGCCGGTCGGACGCGCGTGGCCGTCCGCGTCGAGCGCCATCTTCTCGACCGTCAGCGCCGCGCCGGTCGCCTCGCGGATGCTCGACAGCCAGCGGATCGTCACGCCTTCGGCGAGCGCTTCCTCGATCTCGGCCGGCTCGGCCTTCATCTGCTCGCGGCCGCGGTAGTAGACGATCATCGCGTCGTCGGCGCCGAGCCGGCGCGCCGTGCGCGCGGCGTCGATCGCGGTGTTGCCGCCGCCGTAGACGACCACGCGGCGGCCGAGCAGCGGCCGCTCGCCGCTCGCGGTCGCGTGCAGCAGCGCGACCGCGTCGAGCACGCGCGCGGCGTCGCGCGCGGGGATGTCGACGTGGCGCCCGACCTGCGCGCCGATCGCGACGTAGACCGCGTCGAAGCCGCCTGCGTCGCGCTCGGCGAGCAGGTCCTCGACCTTGTGGTTCAGCACGATGCGGACGCCGAGCCGCTCGACGCGCGCGACGTCCTCGGCCAGCACGTCGCGCGGCAGCCGGTACGCCGGAATGCCGAACTGCATCATGCCGCCGGCGCTCGGACCGGCTTCGTGGACCTCGACCGCGTGGCCGAGCCGCGCGAGGTGCCAGGCCGCGGACAGCCCGCTCGGACCGGCGCCGACGACGAGCACGCGCCGGCCGCTCGGCGGCGCGAGCGGGATCGTCCAGCCTTCGGCCTGCGCATGGTCGCCGAGGAAGCGCTCGACCGCGTGCACCGAGACCGCGCCGTCGAGCTCGCCGCGGTTGCACGCGCGCTCGCACGGGTGATAGCAGACGCGCCCGTGGATCGCCGGGAACGGATTGTCCGCGACGAGGATCTCCCAGGCCTCGCGCCAGCGCCCGGCCTGCGCCGCGGCGAGCCAGCCTTGGATGTTCTCGCCGGCCGGACACGCGTCGTTGCACGGCGGCAGCAGGTCCACGTAGGCGGCGTGACTGCTGCGGCGCGCGCCCGCCGCGTGCCGCAGGGTGAGATCGACCCGCGGGCTCATGTCGTTGCGCATCGTGTTCATGACTGGGGCTCCTGTCTGGGAGGACCTGGCTGCGAGAGTTCGCCGCGTGCGCACGCAGCGCGTGCCCGCGCGGCTCGACCGCGGAGCACCGCGCGCGTCCGTCAGGCCGGCACCGCCGGTACCGCCGGCGCGCGCCGGCTGCCGGTCTCGCGGATGAAGAACGTCAGCACGACGGCGAGCACGATGCCGCCGACGTAGACGAAGTCGACGCGGCGGAAGTTTTCGAGCGTCAGCGGGCCGGACGCGGCGAGCCCGGCGATCAGGCGGCCGATCAGCGGCGTGACCAGCGCGGTGGCGCCGAACACGAGGAAGTTGATCGCGCCGGTCGCGCTGCCCTTGACCTCGTCCGGATTGACCTCCTTGATGATCGTGTACGGGATCATCGCCGCACCGGAGGCGATGCCGAACAGCAGCCCGAGCACGTACGGCGGCGCGACGCCCGCGGGCAGGTAGACGATGCCGGCGCCGAACACGAGCATCGCCAGCGCGCCGCCGACCAGCACCGGCTTGCGCCGGCCGAACGCGTCGGCGAGGTAGCCGAGCAGCGGACAGCCGATGACCCAGCCGAGCGGGACCATGCTGACGCGGCTGACCGCGTGCTCGTAGGACACGCCGAGGCCGTTCTGCAGGAACGGCACGCCCCAGATCATGTCGGCGATGTTGGTCGGCATGAACAGGAGCCCGGCGACCGCGCCGCACAGGTACGACTGCGGGTTGCCGAGCACGATCTTGTACGGCCGCAGCAGGCCCGCCCACGAGCCGGCCGGCGCCGCGGCCGGCGCGGGCTCGATGCGCGGCGTCACCGCGAGCATCGCCATCGACATCAGCACGAGAATGCCGCCGGCGAAGAACCAGAACTGCTGCCAGCTCATCGCCGAGTGGATCAGCGCGCCGACCACCGACTGCCCGATCGAGCCGCCGAGCATGCCGAAGCATTGCGTAACGCCGACCGCGGTCGCCAGCCATTCCTTCGGGAATCCGCGCGTGGCGAGGTAGACCGCGCTGGTGAACGCGACGCCGGAGCCGGCGCCCTGCAGCAGGCGGCCGATGCTCGCGCTCGCGGTGAAGCCGAGACCGAACAGCACCGCGCCGAGCGCGACCAACAGGATGCCGGCCGGCGCGACGCCGCGCGGCCCGATGCGGTCGAGCGCCGCGCCGGAGATCAGTGCGAACAGTGCATAACTGTAGAAGTACAGGCCGATGATCGAGGTCACCGTGCCGCGCTCGACGCCGAGCGCCGCGATCAGCTCCGGCAGCATCACGCCGGGCGCCGAGCGCATGCCGTACTGGATGAAGTAGAACACGATGCAGATCAGCCAAGCCGTGACGAAGACCGGCTTCAGCGCGTGGCCGTCGGCGGATGCGGCGGTCGGCAGCGGAGTCGAACGTGCAGCGGATGCCATCGGCACTCTCCCGTAAGCGGCTCGGCGGCACGCGACGGCATGTCGCGTGTCCGGCGCGGAGACGAGCGCCGCGTCGTCCAATCATCCACTTTGCGACGCCGCCTGTCTTGATCGAGATCAGCCGGGCCGGAGCGCGACGATGAAAGATCGTTTAATCGGCACGCGCTGCGCGCGTGCCGGCTCGCCGCCGGAATCGCGCGTGCGCGCTTCGTTCCGCGGCGAGATCGGCGCGGCGCCGCGCACGGATGCTTCGTGCGGCGGCACCCGCGCGCACGCGTCGTCGCGGCGCGTGCAGCGGCTGCGGCAGCGCACGATCCGCGTCATGTTGATCCGCGTCACGTGGAACACCGAAACGCGATGCTAATGTCGACGGGACTACGATGCGCGCCACCCGTCGCGACGAACCCTCACCGATGACCGAACCGCCCTCCTCCGCCGGCGAACGCCTCGACCGCCGCGTGCATGCCGCGCTCGCGCAGGCGACCGCCTGGTTGTCGCCGCCGAGCGCGGCACTCGCGCTGTTCGATTGGGCCGCGCATCTCGCCGCTTCGCCGGGCCGGCAGAGCGATCTCGCGATCGCCGCGATGCGCCAGGTCGAGCGGTTCTGGCGCTGGCAATTCGAGCGCACGCCGGCGGCGGCCGCGGCGCTCGCGACCGACGCGCCGCCGCAGGACCGCCGCTTCGCCGCGCCGGAATGGCAGCAGTGGCCGTTCGCGCCGATGCAGCAGGCGTTCCTGCTCGCCGAGGCGTGGTGGGACGAGGCTGCGCGCGGCGTGCGCGGCGTGTCGAAGCACCACGAGGACCTCGTCGCGTTCGGCGCGCGCCAGTGGCTCGACGCGTTCTCGCCCGGCAACTTCCTCGCGACGAACCCGGTCGCGCTGCGGCGCACGCTCGACGAGGGCGGCGCGAACCTCGTGCGCGGACTCTGGAACGGGCTCGACGACGCCGCGCGCGCGGCGACCGGCGCCGGACCGCGCGGCAGCGAGGCCTTCGTCGTCGGCCGCGACGTCGGCGCGACGCCCGGAAAGGTCGTGATGAAGAACCGCCTCGTCGAGCTGATCCAGTACGCGCCGACGACCGCGAAGGTGCGGCCCGAGCCGGTGCTGATCGTGCCGGCGTGGATCATGAAGTACTACATCCTCGACCTGTCGCCGCAGAACTCGCTGATCAAGTACTTGGTCGACCAGGGCCACACGGTGTTCTGCCTGTCGTGGAAGAACCCCGACGCGGACGATCGCGACCTCGGCATGGACGACTACCTCGAGCTCGGCCTCGCCGCGTCGCTCGACACGGTCGGCGCGATCGTGCCGCGCGCGAAGATCCACGCCGCCGGCTACTGCCTCGGCGGCACGCTGCTCGCGATCGGCGCCGCGGCGATGGCGCGCGACGGCGACGACCGTCTCGCCTCGCTGACGCTGTTCGCGGCGCAGACCGACTTCAGCGAGCCCGGCGAGCTCGGCCTGTTCATCGACGAGGGCCAGATCGCCGTGCTCGAGGACCAGATGGCCGAGACCGGCTATCTCACCGCGCAGCAGATGGCCGGCGCGTTCCAGATGCTGCGCTCGTACGATCTGCTCTGGTCGAAGATGGTCGGCGAGTACCTGCTCGGCGAGCGCGACTCGCTGAACGACCTGATGGCGTGGAACGCGGACGCGACGCGCATGCCGGCGAAGATGCACGCGCAGTACCTGCGCCGGCTGTTCCTCGACAACGACCTCGCCGAAGGCCGTTACCCGGTCGGCGGACGCGCGGTCGCGCTGAGCGACCTCCACGCGCCGGTGTTCTGCGTCGGCACCGAGACCGACCACGTCGCGCCGTGGCGCTCGGTCTACAAGCTGCACCACGAGACCGTCGCCGCGATCACCTTCGTGCTGACCTCCGGCGGCCACAACGCCGGCATCGCCAGCGAGCCGGGCCATCCGCACCGGAGCTACCGCATTCTCGAACGCCCCGGCGACGGCGCGTACCTCGCGCCGGACGCGTGGCTCGACGCCGCCGCGCAGAAGCAGGGCTCGTGGTGGCCGGAGTGGACCGCGTGGCTCGACGCGCGCTCCGGCGCGCCGATCGCGCCGCCGCGGCTCGGCCGGCGCGGCGCGCGCGCGCTCGCCGACGCGCCCGGCGACTACGTGCTCGTGCGGTGAACGGCATGGACGTGAACGCACCGATCGTGGACCTGACCGGCCGCAAGGGCCTCGTCGTCGGCATCGCGAACGAGCACAGCCTCGCCTGGGGCTGCGCCGAGCGCATGCACGCGGCCGGCGCCGAGCTCGCCGTGACCTGGCTGAACGACAAGGCGCGCAGCTACGTCGAGCCGCTCGCCGCGCGCGTCGGCGCGACGCTCGCGCTGCCGCTCGACGTCGAACGTGACGGCGAGCTCGACGCGGTGTTCGCCGCGATCGCGCGCCAGTGGGGCCGGCTCGACTTCGTGCTGCACGCGATCGCGTTCGCGCCGAAGGACGACCTGCACGGCCGTGTGACCGACTGCACGCGCGAGGGCTTCGCGCGCGCGATGGACGTCTCCTGCCATTCGCTGATCCGCATGGCGCGGCTCGCCGAGCCGCTGATGAGCGGCGGCGGCAGCCTGGTCACGCTGAGCTATCTCGGTGCCGACGAGGTCGTCGCGAACTACGGGATCATGGGCCCGGTCAAGGCCGCGCTCGAATCGACCGTGCGCTACCTCGCCGCCGAGCTCGGCGGCGCCGGCATCCGCGTCAACGCGATCTCGCCGGGGCCGGTCGCCACGCGCGCCGCGTCCGGCATCGCGCACTTCGACGATCTGCTCGCGCGCTCGGCCGAGCGCGCGCAGCTGCGGCGCACGGTCGAGCCGGCCGAGGTCGGCGCGCTCTGCGCGTTCCTCGTCAGCGACGCCGCGCGCTCGATGACCGGCGACACGCTGTACGTCGACGCCGGCCTGCACGTGCTGGATTAGCGGGCCGCGCCCGTGAG
>DASWOS010000486.1:0-3378 GCA_036398645.1 Dokdonella sp.
GCAGAGCTGGCAGCGCGCGCTCGCGCCGCATCCTCGCGACCGCGCGTCGTTCGTCGCGGAGCTGCCGCCGCTGCTCGAGGCGTCCGGCCGGCTCGAGCGCGTCGCCGGCGCGCATTCCGCGACGCTCGGTCCGCGCGTGCGCTTCGGCTACAGCGACGGGCACACGCCGGGGCTGCTGCTCGCCGAGATCGCGACCGACGACGGCGGCGTCGCGTTCTGTGCGGACCTGATCCCGGGCCGGCCGTGGGTGCACCTGCCGGTCACGATGGGCTACGACCGCTTTCCCGAGCTCCTGATCGACGAGAAGCGCGCGTTCCTCGAGGACAAGCTCGCGCGCGGCGTGCGCCTGTTCTTCACGCACGACGCGGACTGCGCGGTCGCGCGCGTCGTGCGCGACGACGGCGGGCGCTACGCGACGGCCGACGAGCGGGCCGAGCTCGTCGCGGAAAGCGCATGACGAAGCGCGCGCGTCGAAGCGTCGCGGGTGCGCGCGCCGCGCCGGTCGTCGGCGTGCTGCTGCTCGCCGCGCTCGCGGCGGCGGCCTGGTACGCGCTCGGCCGCCGGGCGCCGGCGCCGGCCGCCGACGCGACGCACGCGCCGGTGGAGCCGAGCGCGCCGCTCGCGGCGTCCGCCGAGCGCGTCGCGGCGGAGAACGAGGGACGCACGCTGCGCGTCGCCGGCGCTCTGCGCGCCGCACGACCGCCGAAGGACACCGAGCTCGGTGTCGCCGCCGACGCGGACGCGATCGCGCTGCTGCGCACGGTCGAGTTGCTGCAGTGGCGCGAGGACTGCGGCGGCGGCGCCTGCCGCTACGCGCTGGCCTGGTCCGAGCGGCCGATCGATTCGACGAAGTTCCGCGAGCCGGCCGGCCACGAGAACGCCGCGCGGCTGCCGTTCGCGAGCGCGCGCTTCGTCGCCGCGGACGTGCGCCTCGGCGCGTTCCGCGTCGACGCGGCGCTCGTCGCGCGCCTGGTCGACGCGTCCGAGGCGGTCGCCTACCCGGTCCACGTCGCGGACCTGCCGGCGAACCTCGCGGCGACGTTCCGCGAGCGCGACGGCGCGCTGTACGCGGGCGCCGGCGCGGCCGAGCCGCAGGCGGGCGACCTGCGCGTCCGCTATCGTATCGTCGCCGGCGGCGAGCGCAGCGTCGTCGGCGTGCAGGCCGGCGACCGGCTGCTCGCGCCGCCGCGCTGAGCGGAGCGCGCGCTCCGCGCACGACCGCGGACCGGCCGCCGCGCGAACGGCCGCACCACGAATCGGGGGAGGACTCGCATCATGCGCATCACCGGACTCTACGCCGCGCTCGCGGCGCTGCTCGTGCTCGTGCTCGCCGCGCGCGTGACGCTCGCGCGGCGCCGCTACCGCATCGGCATCGGCACCGGCGGCAACGAGCTGCTCGCACGGCGCGTCCGCGCGCACGCGAACGCGCTCGAGAACCTGCCGCTCGGCCTGCTGCTGCTGCTCGTGCTCGAGCTCGACCAGACCCAGCCGCTCTGGCTGCATGCGTTCGGCATCGCGCTGATCGCCGGCCGCGTCGCGCACGCGATCGGGCTCTCGCGCAGCGCCGGCGCGAGCGCCGGCCGCGCGCTCGGCGTCGTGCTGACCTGGGGCGTGATCGCCGTGATGGCGTTGCTGCTGCTCTGGCAGCAGCTGCTGCGCTGAGTTGCGGCGGCGCGGCGGCACGCGCCGGCCGTCGGCCGAGCGGAAGCCGTCGGAACGCTCAGCGCTGATCGATCCGCAGCCCGCCGCGCACGCACGCCGCCGCCGCGCTTCGCTCGTGCACGCGCCGGCCGGTCGACCCGCAAACGACGGAGAATTTCATGCACGCCGAGATCGAACGACTCGAAGAACGTCTGCGTGTTGCGATGCTGGCGAGCGACGTCGCGGAGCTGGATGCGCTCATCGACGACCGGCTCCTGTTCATCGGCCCCGATGGGCGCCTGTATCGCAAGAACGACGACCTCGATCTGTATCGGTCCGGTGCGCAACGGCTCACGCGCGTGGACTTAGAAGACGTCGCCGTGGAACGACACGGGTCGACCGCCGTCACGGTCGTGCTCGCGAATCTGGCCGGCGAGTTCAACGGACGCGCGTTCGAGGGTCGTAGCCGCTACACCCGCACGTGGGTACGCGGCGAGCACGGCTGGAAGATCGTCTCCGGGAGCGTCGTGCCGTCGCCGCGCTGAGCGCGTGAGAACTCCGCGTCGCGTCGATCGCCGGCTGCCCGCTCGAGGTTCGTCGCCGCGAGCCGCGCGTCACCGATGCGGGCGACGCAGGTGCTCACGTGTCCGACGGGCCGCTCGCGCGTCCGAACAGCGCCTCGCCGTGCTCGAGCAGGTAGAGCCCGGTGAACATCTTCGGATCGATCGAATAGCCCTCGCGCAGCTTGCCGACGAGCCAGGCCGGCGCCTCGCGGCGCGGGATCTCGTGCACGACGATGTCCTCGCTCTCGTCGCCGCCGCCTTCGTGCGTGCGCACGAGGTCGTACGCGCGCACGAACGCGAGGATCTCGTTGCTCATGCCGGCCGAGGTCGGGCCGGCCATCAGGAATTCGATGCGGCCGGCGCGGTAGCCGGTCTCCTCGACGATCTCGCGGTGCGCGGCCTCGACCGCGCTTTCGTCGGCGCTCGCGGCGATGTCGCCGACGAGCCCGGCCGGCATCTCGATCGTCATGCATTCGATCGCGGGGCGGTATTGCTCGACGAACAGCACGCGATCTTCGGGCGTGACCGCGATGATGATGACGCCGCCGCCGGGGTTCGTGCGCTCGGCATATTCCCAGCGTCCGCGCCGTTTCAGGCGCAGCCACTTGCCGTTGCAAAGCGTTTCCGTTTCGGTCATGGTTGTCGGCTTCCCTGAACTTTTCCGCGCATGTCGGGTCTCCGGTCGTCCGGCAAGCTTGCGAGGTAATCCAGATGAAGATCAAGCGAATTCTCCACGCGCTGGCTTTCGCGCTGATGACGTCGGCGGCCAGCGCACAGGAGATGCCGGCGGGCGGCGGCCGCCCTGCGCTCGATCCGGCGACGCTGACCGAGCAGCAGATCGCGCAGGTACAGGTGCCGCAGGCGCTGTTCAAGCTCGCCGAGATCTACAAGCGCTCCGGCGACGCGCAGCGCCTCATCTGGTCTCTGCAGCGCCTCTCCGTGCTGCGCCCCGACACCGGCGACTTGAAGCTCGCACTCGCGATGGCCTACGCCGGGCTGGGCGAGAAGAGCAAGACCTACGATCTCCTGCTGTCGATGCAGAAGCAGGGCTTCGGCTACGATCTCTCGAAGAACGAGAATTTCGCCAAGGTCGCCGACACGCGCGTGTGGACCTACATCGTCGACAATCTCAAGAAGAACCTCGAGCCGTTCGGCCAGGGCAAGGTCGCCTTCA
>DASWOS010000487.1:0-9926 GCA_036398645.1 Dokdonella sp.
GCAGCGGCGGCAGGCTCGCGAGAAACACGCGGCCGTATCCGCGCGTGGTCAGACGCGGATCGCAGAGCATCAGCACGCCGCGGTCGTGCACGTCGCGGATCAGGCGCCCGGCGCCCTGCTTCAGCGCGATCGCTGCGGCCGGAATCTGCCACTCGGTGAACGGATTGCCGCCGGCCTCGCGCAGCGCGTCGAGCCGCGCGACCAGCACCGGGTCGTCCGGCGCGGCGAACGGCAGCTTGTCGATGACGACGAGGCTGAGCGCCTCGCCGGCGACGTCGACGCCCTCCCAGAAGCTCGCCGCGCCGAGCAGCACGCCGTTGCCGGATGCGCGGAACTCGGTCAACAGCCGATGCCGCGGCGCAGTGCCCTGCACGAACAGCGGATACGGAACGCGCGCCGGCAGCAGCTCCGCCGCGCGCCGCAGCGCGCGATGCGAGGTGAACAGCAGGAACGCGCGACCCTGCGAGGCCTCGAGCACAGGCACCACCGCGTCGACGACGCGGTCGACGTAGTCGGGCGCGGCCGGGTCCGGCAGCGCCGGCGGCAGGTACGCGAGCGCCTGGCGTGCGTAGTCGAACGGGCTGTCGAGGCGCAGCGTCAGCGGGTCCTCGAGGCCGAGCTGGCGCGCGAAATGCTCGAAGCGGCCGGCGACCGACAGCGTCGCCGAGGTGAAGATCCACGCGGCGCGGCTCTGCTCGCGCAGCGCGCGCAGCGGCGCGGCGAGATCGAGCGGCGTCGCGTGGAACGCGAAGCCGTGGCCGGACAGCTCGTACCAGCGCACCGCGTCGCGCGCGTCGTCGTCGACGACTTCGGCGAGCCGCGCGGCATGCGCGGTCGCGCGCTCGGCGATGCTGGCGAGCCCGCGGCTGCGCTCGGCGTGTTTCTCGACGCATTCGGCGAATGCGCCGAGCGCCGTGCGCAGCGCGTCGAGCTCGCGCTCGACTTCGGCGTCGCGCTCGACCGCGACGAGCGCGCCCTTGGCCGGAAAGCGATCGAGCGCGAGCCGCACGCGCTTGACCGCGGCGCCGAGCGGCTCGAGCACGGGCTGCAGCGCGGCCAGCGCGCCGCTGACGTTCGCGCACTCGGCGAGCGCGTCGCCGGCGAGCTCGTTCAGCTGACGCGCCGACAGCGTCGCGGAGAAGAACTGGCCGGCGAGCTCCGGGATCTGGTGCGCCTCGTCGAGCACGAACGCGTGCGCGCCGGGCAGGATCTCGCCGAAACCCTCCTGCTTGATCGCGAGATCGGCGAACAGCAGGTGATGGTTGACGACGACGAGGTCGGCCTCCTGCGCGGCGCGGCGCGCCTTGACGACGAAGCAGTCGTGGAACAGCGGGCATTCGGTGCCGAGACAGTTCTCGGCGGTCGAGGTCACGCGCGGCCACAGCGGCGAGTCCTCGGCGATCTCGGCGAGCTCGGCGCGGTCGCCGGAGCCGGTGCGCTTCGACCAGCCGCGGATCGCCTGCAGTGCGGCGGCCTGCTCGCGGCTCGCGAAGCGGCCTTCGCGGTGCGTCTGCTCGAGGCGGTGCAGGCACAAATAATTCGCGCGCCCCTTCAGCAGCGCGACCGCCAGCCGCACACCGAGCACGCTGCGCACCTGCGGCAGGTCGCGATGGAACAGCTGGTCCTGCAGCGTCTTCGTGCCGGTCGAGACGATCACGCGGCGGCCGGACGTCAGCGCCGGCACGAGGTACGCGTAGGTCTTGCCGGTGCCGGTGCCGGCTTCGGCGATCAGCGCCTGGCGGTCCGCGATCGCGGCTTCGACCGCAGCGGCCATCGCCTGCTGCGACGCGCGCGGCGCGAAGCCGGGCACCTCGCGCGCGAATGGACCGTCCGCACCGAGCAGGTCGGCGGCGCCGGCGTCGCGGTTCGGCAGGCTCGCGCTCACGCTGAACGGGCTCGACGACGGCCGCGCGGCCGGTCCGCGCGCGCCGAGCGCCGGGCGAGCCTCCGCGCCTGAGGCCGCGGCGTCTTCGCGCGCGGCCGCGGCCATTACATCCTGAGCCGCGGCGGCACGCGGCATTCGGCGAGGCGCCGCTTCGCCTGCGCCGCGGTCGCCGCGTCGTTCATCGCGGTGCGCGCCTCGACGACGGTCTGCCAGTTGCGTGCGCACAGGCTGCCGACCTTCGGACCGAGCGTGAAGCTCCTGTTCGCGAGCTGCTCGGCCTTCTGCCAGTCGCCGCGGCCGATCTCGATCTCGGCGAGGTACTGCAGGATGTCCGGCGCGTCGGGCGCGAGCTTCAGCGCTCGGTTCGCCGCGTCGGCGGCCTGCGCGAAATTGTTCGCAGCCTCGGCCTTGCGCGCCTGCGCGAGCAAGCCGTCGATCGCCGGATCGCGCAGCGGCTGCACCTGCACGGCCGAATCGAGGCCCTCGCCGGCCGCGCGAATCGCGCGCACGGCGGTCGCCGGGTCGCGCGTCGGCGACGGCTTCACCGCCTGCGCGGGCGGCGGGCTCGGCGGCGTGCACGAGGTCAGCGCGACGACGAGCATCGCGGCGGCGAAGGCGAGGACGGACGAGCGACGGATCATGTTCGGCGGTGCGGGTCGAGTCGGAACTGCGGCGGATTCTCGCACGTCCGCGTCAGTTTCCGCTGCGTTCGAACAGCGCGCGCAGCTGATCGAGCGGACACGATTCCTGCTCGCTCGGCGCATAACCGGCCGCGAACGGCAGCTCGCGCGCACCGGCGCAGGCCGGGTCCGAGCGCTTGCCGTCGCGGCCGACCCAGGCGCGCTCGAGGCCGTCCTGCGGCACCACGAGCGGCGTCGTCGGCAGCCGCTTCATCAGCTCGATCCAGACCTTCAACGCGCCGGTCGCGCCCATCAGCCCGGTCGGCTTGTTGTCGTCGCGGCCGACCCAAGCCACCGCGAGCGTGCTGCCGGTGAAGCCGGCGAACCACGAGTCGCGCTGCGTGTCGCTGGTGCCGGTCTTGCCGGCCGCATGCAGCGCGCCGAGCCCGGACTCGCCGATCGCGTGCGCGGTGCCGGTGACCGCGACCTGCTGCATCGCGAACGTGACCAGGCGCGCCGCGGTCGTATAGTCGCCGCCGCCGGAACGGACCGCGTAGCGCGCCAGCGGCCGCCCGCGCGCGTCGAGCACGCCGCGCAGCGCGCGCGGCGGCACCGCGTGGCCGTCGGCGGCGAGGTACTGGTAGAGCCGCGCGACGTCGAACGGGCTCAGTTCGACCGCGCCGAGCAGCATCGACGGATTCGGGTTGATCTCGCGGCCGAGCTTGAACGAGTCGAGGAAGCCGCGCACGCGTTCGACGCCGATGCGCTGGCCGAGATGGATCGTGGCGAGGTTCCAGCTGTGCACGAGCGCGTCGATCAGCAGCACCTCGCCGTGCGTCTCGTGGTCGTCGTTCTCGGGGCGCCAGCGCGAGCCGTCGCGTTGCGGCAGGTCGACCGCGCTGTCGTCGACCAGCGTCGCCAGCGAATAGCGCTGCGGCTGCGCGAGCGCGACGAGATTCACGAACGGCTTGATCAGCGATCCGATCGGACGCGATGCGTCGAGCGCGCGGTCGAAGCCCGGTGCGTCGACGTCGCGGCCGCCGATCATCGCCTGCACCTCGCCGTCGCGAGCGCCGGTCACGACGACGGCCGCCTCGACCGCGTCGCCGCGCTTGCCGAGCCCGGCCAGCGCGCGCTCGACCGCGGCCTCGGCGAGCGCCTGCGCGGACGGCGACAGCGTCGTGTGGATCGCGAGGCCGGCACTGTTCAGCTCCGCGTCCGGGTAGTCCTGCTTCAGCTGACGACGCACGAGATCGAGGAACGCCGGATAGCGGTCGCGCGGCAGCGTCGCGTTCGCCGCGGTGCCGATCGGCTGTCGGCTCGCCGCGGCGCACGTCGCCGCGTCGATCAGGCCGGTGTCGCGGAATTCGGCGAGAACGACGTTGCGCCGCGCGAGCGCGCGCGCCGGATCGCGCCGCGGATCGTACAGGCTCGGCCCCTGCACCATGCCGACCAGCAGCGCGACGTCGGCCGGCCCGAGCTCGCGCAGGTCGCGACCGAAATAGAACTCGCTCGCCGCGGCGAAGCCGTGCACGGCCTGGCCACCCTGCTGACCGAGGAACACCTCGTTGACGTAAGCCTCGAGGATGCGCCGCTTGTCGTAGCGTGCTTCGATCAGGAGCGACAGCAGCGCCTCGTTGAGCTTGCGCGTGAACGTCTGCCCGCGGTCGAGGAACAGGTTCTTGACGAGCTGCTGGGTCAGCGTCGAGCCGCCTTGCACGACGTGCCCGGCGACGAGGTTCGCCCAGGCCGCGCGCAGGATCGCGCTCGCGTCGATGCCGTGATGGCGCTTGAAGTCGCGGTCCTCGACGGCCTGCAGGCCGCCGATCAGGAGCGGCGGCACCTCGCCGAGCGCGACGACGCGGCGGTCCTCCTGCTGCGCGCCGTACAGCGTCGCGATGCGCGCCGGCTCGAGCCGCACCGAGGACAGCTCGGCGCCGGTATCGGCGTCGGCGAGCCCGGCGACGCGCTCGTCGGCGAGCGTCAGCGCGATGCGCTTCTCGCGCTCGCGGCCGTCGAGGTAGACGAACGCACGCCGCGCGATCACGTAGCGCGCGCCGTCGCGGTGCCAAGTGCCCGGCGTGCGCGCCTGCGCGTCCTCGACGTAGCGCGCCGCGTCGAGCTCGATGCGCAACGCCTCCGCGGTGAGCGGCAGCCCCGGCGCGAGCTGCAGCGGCCGCGCGTAGACGCGGCTCGGATAATCCCAGGACAGATCGTCGAAGCGGCTGCGCACCTCGCGGTCGAGATAGAGCACGTACGGCAGCAGGAACCCGGCCGCGAAGCCGAGGCCGAGCCAGAACGGGACCCGCAGCCAACGCCAGCCGACGCGCAACATGATCTCAGCGAATTCGCGAGCGAAGGACGGACGGGAGGTCGGACATCGAAAACCGGGACGGTGGAACCGCCGGAGCGGACACGGGCGCGGCAGTGTAGCCGCGCGGCGTCGCGCCTGACGAGATGCCGAAGCGCCGCCGCCGCCGATCGGCGATAATCGCCGCGTTTGCGTTCCTGTGGAGTCCCGATGCACGCGATGCCGTCCGCCGCCTCGCCGTCCGACGGCAACGCGCTCGTCGCGCCGGTGGCCGACGCGCGTGCCGCGACGCCGCTGCGCGTGTGCGTCCACGCCGCGGCGGCGCCGGACCCGGCGCGCTTCGCCGCGCTGCGCGCGCGGCTGCCGGCACGCGCGCGGCTCGCGCTCGCCGGCGACGTCGCCGCGCCTGCGGAATGGGCCGAGATCGACCGCCTCGACGGCGTCGCCCCGACCGCGTCGACCGCCGAGCTCGCGATCGCCGCGGCGACGCGCTTTCCCGGCGAGCACCTCGTGCTCGTCCGCGCGGACCTCGATCTGCCCGAGCTCGCGGTCGAGCGTCTGCTGCGCGCGCTCGACGTCGACGGCGTGCTCGGCGCGCTGCCGCTCGACGGCGACCGCCGCGATCCGCTGCCGGACCGCGGCGACGCCGATCCGCATCGGCTCGACGCGCTGTGCTTCGCCTACGCCGAGCGCCGCCTCTTCGACGACCCGTACTTCTTCGCCGGCGCGCCGGCCGCGCTGTCGGCGTGGCACGGCGTGCGCCTCGCCGCGCTCGGTGCCGACGCGTTGCGCAGCCGCGACGCGCTCGATGCGGCCCGGCTGCGCATCGTGCTCGTCGACCACGTCTACGCCGGCGCGCGCGGGTCCGGCGCGGCGCCACGGCCGGCCGCGCGCGACCGGCACGACGCGGAGCCGCCGTCGCCGCTCGCGGCGCTCGGTGCGCGCGTCGCCGCGGCGCTCGACGCGGGGCTCGTGCCGGCGCGTCCCGGCCTCGATGCGAAGCCGGTGCTGCTGCACGTGCTGCACGGCTGGGGCGGCGGTGCCGAGCGCTGGGTGCGCGACTTCGCCGCGGCCGACGCGTCGGCGCATCATCTCGTGCTGATCGCGCGCGGCAGCTTCGCGCGCCGCCGCTACGGCGAATGGCTCGAGCTGCACGACGGCACGCTGCGCGGGCCGCCGCTCGCGCGCTGGCCGCTGCCGCGGCCGATCGCCGACACCGCGCTCGGCGACGCGGCGTACCGCGAGCTGTTCGCCGGCGTCCTGCGCGAGCGCTGCGTCGACGCGGTGATCGTCTCGTCGCTGATCGGGCACAGCCTCGACGCGCTGCGCAGCGGACTGCCGACCTGCGCGGTCGTGCACGACCACTATCCGCTGTGGCCGGTGCTGCATCGCGACTTCGGCGACCCGGCGCTGCGCTTCGACGAGCCCCAGCGCGCGGCCGACCTCCGTGCGAGCGGCGGCGACGCCGAGTTCGCCGAGCGCGACGTGCGGCACTGGCGCCGCCTGCGCGACGACACCGTCGCGGCGCTGCGCGCCGCCCGTGCGACGCTGCTCGCGCCGACGCGCTCGGCGCTGGCGAACCATCTGCGCCTCGCGCCGGAGCTCGTCGCGCTGCGCAGCGCGGTCGTGCCGCACGGCTTCGCGGCGTGGCCGGCCGACGCGCCGCGTGCCGCGGCGCCGCCCGCGCGCGAGCGCCTGCGCCTGCTGGTGCCGGGCCGCGTGCGCCGCGGCAAGGGCGCCGAGCTGCTCGCCGCCGCGCTGCCCGGCCTGCGCGAACGGGCGGAGCTGTTCCTGCTCGGCGCCGGCGCCGACGCGCGCGCGCTGTTCGGCGAGCGCGGCGTGCACGTGCTGCTCGACTACCGCCGCGACGAGCTGCCGCGTCTCGTCGCCGCGCTGCGACCGGACGCCGCGCTGCTGCTGCCGACCGTCGCCGAGACGTTCAGCTACACGCTGTCGGAGATGCGCAGCCTCGGCGTGCCGGTCGTCGCGACGCGCGTCGGCGCGCTCGCCGAGCGCATCGACGACGGCGTCGACGGCTTCCTCGTCGAGCCGAGCGCGGACGCGGTCGTCGCGCGCGTCGCCGCGCTCGCCGCCGAGCCCGCGGCGCTCGCCGCGGTGCGCGACCGCCTCGCTGCGCATCGCGAGCCGGACGCGGCCGACGCGGCGCGTGCGTATCTCGAGCTGCTGCGCATCGGACCGCGGCCGCCGCTGCGCTATCCGCTCCTGGCGGCCGACGGCGCGACGTTCGAGCGCAACGATCTCGCGCAGCGGATCGCGCAGGCGCGCGAGCGCGAGCGCGCGCTCCGCGACGAGCTCGCCGCGGCGCAGGTCGAGAGCGCGCGGCGCGGCGACTGGGGCCATGCGCTCGACCGCGAGCTCGGCGCCGCGCGCAAGCGGTTGCGCGCCGTGCACGCCGAGCTCGACGGGCGCACGGCATGGGCGCGCGAGCTCGACGCCGAGCTGCAGCAATTGAAGCCGCAGCACGAACGCCTGATGGCCGAGCGCGAGCAGATGCTCGCGAGCTGGTCGTGGCGCATCACCGCGCCGCTGCGCAGCGTGAACGCGCGCGTGCGCGGCGCGCGCGCTGCGATCGCGTACCGCGTGCTGCACCTGCGCAACGTCGCCGGGCGCGTGCGCGGCAGCCTGAGCCAGCGCGGCGTCGTCGGCACGTTCGTGCGCATCGGCCAGGAGCTCGGCGGCACCGGTCCGGCGCGCACGCGCATCGCATTCCCGTCGCCGAGCGACGACGGCGCGCCGTTCGCGCTGCCGGCGAGCGACGCGCCGCGCGTGTCGATCGTGATTCCGGTGCACGGCAAGATCGCGTACACGGTGGCGTGCCTGCGCTCGCTCGCCGAGCACGCCGGCGCGACGCCGTTCGAGGTCGTCGTCGTCGACGACGCGTCCGCCGACGCGACGCCGCAGCGGCTCGCCGAGATCGGCGGCCTGCGCGTCGTGCGCAACCGCGAGAACCTCGGCTTCGTCGGCTCGTGCAACGCCGGCGCCGCGGCCGCGCGCGGCGACTGCCTGCTGTTCCTGAACAACGACACCGTCGTCACCGCCGGCTGGCTCGACGCGCTCGTGCGCTGCCTCGACGAGGCGCCGCAGGCCGGCCTCGTCGGCGCGAAGCTCGTCTATCCGGACGGCCGCCTGCAGGAGGCCGGCGGCATCGTCTTCGGCGACGGCTCGGGTTGGAACTACGGCCGCTTCGGCGATCCCGACGACGCGCGCTACGGCTTCCGCCGCGAGGCCGACTACTGCTCCGGCGCCGCGATCGCGCTGAAGCGCGAGCTGTTCGAGCGCCTCGGCGGCTTCGACGCGCGCTACGCGCCGGCCTACTACGAGGATACCGACCTCGCGTTCGCGGTGCGCGCGGCCGGCTACAAGGTCTACTACGAGCCGACCGCGACCGTCGTGCACTTCGAGGGCATCAGCTCCGGCACCGACCTCGCGAGCGGCGTCAAGCGCTACCAGGTGCTCAATCGCGAGAAGTTCCTCGACAAGTGGCGCGACGCGCTCGCGCGCCAGCCGGCGCCGGGTACGCCGATCGCGCAGGCGGCGACGCACCGCGCGACGAAGCGCGTGCTGATCGTCGACGCGACGACGCCGATGCCGGACCACGACTCCGGCTCGCTGCGCATGGTCAACCTGATGCGCGTGCTCGCCGACCTCGGCTGCCAGACGAGCTTCCTGCCGGACAACCGCGCCTGGGTCGAACGCTACACCGCCGCGCTGCAGGCGCTCGGCGTCGAGGCGCTGTACGCGCCGTACGCGGCGAGCCCGGTCACGCTGTTCCGCGAGCGCGGCCGCGAGTTCGACCTGATCGTGCTGTCGCGCCACTACGTCGCGGCGAGCTACGTCGGCCTCGCGCGGCTGTACGCGCCGCAGGCGAAGCTCGCGTTCGACACCGTCGACCTGCACTACCTGCGCGAGCAGCGCGCCGCCGAGCTGACCGGCCGCGCCGATCTCGCGCGCCACGCCGCGGCGACGCGGCTGCAGGAGCTCAAGCTCGTGCGCGAATGCGATCTGACGCTGGTCGTGAGCCCGGTCGAGCGCGAGCTGCTCGAACGCGAGGCGCCCGGAGCGGAGGTCGAGGTGCTGTCGAACGTGCACGAGGTCTACGGCTGCCGCCGTGCGTTCGCCGAGCGCCACGACCTCGTCTTCGTCGGCGGCTTCCAGCATCCGCCGAACGCCGACGCGGTCGAATGGTTCGTCGGCGAGGTGTTCCCGCGCGTGCGCGCCGAGCTCGGCGAGGCGCGCTTCCACGTGATCGGCAGCCGCGTGCCGGACGCGATCCGCGCGCTCGCCGACGAGCACGTCGTCGTGCACGGCTACGTCGAGGACATCGCGCCGTACATGGACGGCTGCCGCGTCGCGCTCGCGCCGCTGCGCTACGGCGCCGGCGTCAAGGGCAAGGTCAACATGGCGATGAGCTACGGCCTGCCGGTCGTCGCGACCTCGGTCGCGGTCGAGGGCATGCAGGCCGCGCCGGGCACGGACGTGCTCGTCGCCGACGACGCCGACGCGTTCGCGGCCGCGGTCGTGCGCCTGTATCGCGACGCGGCGCTCTGGCAGCGCCTGTCGCGCAACGGCCTCGCGAACGTCGAGCGGCACTTCTCGTTCGCCTCCGCGCGCGGCGTGCTGCAGCGCATGCTCGGCCTCTGACGCGCGCCACGGCACGCGCGCGCGGCGCGTTCTGCTGCACCGACACGTTCCGCCGCACACGACGGACGCGGCGGGAGCCGGCTTCGGCCGCGATCGAACCGACGTGCCGCGTTCGCGCACGCGACGAGCTCGGCCCGCACGCATCCGTCGCCGGCGTTCCGCGAACGCGCGCGAGCGCACCGCGTCCAGCCGCGTTCGCCGCAGCCGTGTCCGCCGGACCCATGCGAGGCGGCAGGCGCGGCTCGGTCACCCGTCGCGGCAATGCGCTCTTTTCGCAGGCGCGCACTGCTGCGGACGCTGCGACGCGCGCGCGCCGGAGCCGCGCGACGCGAAACGCCGGCGCGCCGCGTCAGGCGCGCGCCGGCGGCAACGGCGCCGACTCGAACGGATGCCCCGGCGCGGCGCGCCAGCGCGTCTCGCCCTCGACCGCGGCATTCGGCCCGAAGCG
>DASWOS010000488.1:0-4486 GCA_036398645.1 Dokdonella sp.
CGAGCCCGCCGAGCTACGACAAGCAGTTCGTGCGCGACTATCTCGAGACGCTCGACTGGAACAAGCAGGCGCCCGGTCCGCGCCTGCCACGCGAGGTGATCGAAGGCACCGCGGCGAAATACGCCGAGGCGCTGCGCCGGCTCGCCGGCATCGAGATCGGCTGACACGCGCTGCGGCGCGGCTTTTCCGCGCCGGCCGGATGTGATCTGCTCGTCGCGAGGAGAACGTCATGCGCAGCGTCGACGACTGGTTCGAAAGCTACGGCGACGATCATCGCCATCCGGTCAACGTGGTGGTCCACTGGATCTGCGTGCCGGCGATCCTCTGGGCCGCGATCGCGCTGCTGTGGCTGATCCCGGTGCCTGCATCGATCGGCCGGCCGGGCTTCTGGTGCGGGCTCGTGATGGCCGGCACGCTCGCGTTCTATTGGCGGCTGTCGCGCTCGATCGCGCTCGTGATGCTCGTCGTGTTCGTCGCCGCCGGCGCGGCGACCGAGCTGCTGCGCGAATCGCTCGGACGCGCCGGCCTCGCGCAGGCCGCGATCGCGGTGTTCGTCGCGGCCTGGGTCGGGCAGTTCGTCGGCCACGTGATCGAAGGCCGGCGCCCGTCGTTCTTCACGGACCTGCAGTACCTGCTGATCGGCCCGGCCTGGCTCGCCGGCAAGCTGATGCGGCGGTTCGGTCTCGCCTACTGACGTACGCCGGCCCTACGCGGCGCCGCGGTGCCGCACCATCGCCGCGTCGAACGCGGGCGCCTGGATCACGCCGCGGAGCGCCGCGACGACGCGTTCGTCACCGCGCGTACGGGTCGCGCAGCGGCGCGTTGCGCGCGAGCGCGCGGATGCCGCGCCGCGCGTCGAAACTCGGGCCGACGGATGAGGTCGCGCTCGCCGCGGTGCGCCGCGCTTCGCGATCGAGCCATGAGACGCCGCACGCCGAATCGGCACACGTGCGCACGGGACCAAAAAAAAGCGGGCTCTCCTGCGAGAGCCCGCCGCTTGAGCGTGCGTGTCGAGCGAGCCGGCGCCGGAGCGCCGCGGGCTCAGTCGCCGGACGGCGCCGGCGCGACGATCGACGGATTCTGCACGACGACGGTCGTGCCGCCGCTCGCGATGAAGCTCGCCATCTCGCCCTGCATCTCGGCCGTCGTCGCCGGGTAATCGGTCGGATCGAGAATCGAGCCGTGCTCGCCCTGCAGGAAGCGCACGACGCCGCTGACGCCGTCCGCCGACTGCGTCGTCGAATCGATCGGCTCGAGGCCGAGCGCGGCGATCAGCGGCTCGGTGCCGGACAGCGGCGCGCCCGCGACCGTGTTCGGGATGACCTGATCCGGCAGGTGGTCGGCGTCGCCGACGACTTCCTGCACGAGCAGGTGCTTCGCCGGCGGCGCGCCGTCGGCGGAATCGCTCGGCGCGAGCAGCGTGCCGTTGCCGGCGTAGTTGATCGGATCGCCGGAATCGATCGCGGTCTGCGCGGCGAGCAGGAACTGGTCGTAGTCCGGCGTGCCGGGCGCGAGGCCGGCCTGCGCGAGGCCCGCGTTGATCTGCGGACCGAACGTCGGCGAGCCGGCGAGCAGCTCCGCGATGCCGCCGCCGGGCACGTTCAGCACCGCGGTCGTGACGTCGGGGTCGACGGCGAGGAACACCGCGCCGACGATGCTGCCGAGCGACTGGCCGACGAAGCGGATGCGGCTTCCGTCGAGGCCGTCGATCGACGGGATCGCGTGCGCGAGCTCGAGCAGATCGGCCGCGCCTTCGCGCAGGTTGTCGCGCGAGGTCAGCAGGCTCGAGAGATTGATGAAATGGCTGCCCGACGGGTCGACGACGCCGTCGGCTCCGGCCGCGCCGGTCGCGTTGTCCTCGACGTCGAGGTCGAACGTGCGCTCCTTCGCGCCGAGCGCCGCGAACGGCGTGTTGCCGACGTAGAACGGGCTGGTCGGATCGGTCACGCCGTGCAGCGGCAGATCGATCGCGACGACCGCGTAGCCCTGCGCGGCGAGCGTGCCGGCGATCGCGAGCATGTCGGTGCGGTTGCGCGTGATGCCGTGCTGGAAGATCACGACCGGCCAGCCGGACGCCGGCTTCGTCTTGCCCGACGCGGCGTTCGGCAGCGTCATCAGCAGCGGAACCGTCTGCGCCGACGTCGCGACCGGCAGCGGGTTCGCGAACGTGACGTTCGTCGAGGTCGGGTCGAGCCCGGCCTGGTCGAACGGCGGCAGGTACGCACCGGGCGCCGCGTGCCAGTAGCCGGTCAGCGGCGCCGTCGGATCGTCCGCGCTCGGCGCCGACAGGTAATACGGAAGGTCGATCGTGCCGACGTAGATGTCCGCGACCGGCGGCAGGCCGCGGCCGAGGTCACCGAGATCCATCCCGGTCGGCACGACGCGCGTCGTCGCCGGCGCCGACTGCTCGACGACGCTTTCGATCGCCTGCAGCGAGACCGTGATGCTCTGCGTCGTCGCGACCCACGACAGCGCGATGCTGCCCGGCGCGACGCCGGCCGCGGCCGCGGCGGCCTCCTGCGCGTTCGTCAGCTGGCGCAGCGGCTCGAGCTGGCAGGCCTGGTCGTCGCCGAGGAATGCGAGCGTCGAGTGGCCGTTCGCGCAGAGCGCGTTGGTGCCTTCGGCGAGCGCGTAGATCAACGACGGGCGCACCGCGTCGCCGTCGCTCGTCTTCACGTCGGTCGTGACCACGGCCATGTACGACGTCAGCTGCTGCAGCGGGCGCGTCGGCAGGATCGCGAGCGTCCGTCCGCTCGTGTCCGACGGCGCGACCGCGACCGCGAACTCGTCCGAGGACAGCTCGCGCACGACGCCGGTCACGGCACCGCCGGGACCGCTCAGCGACACCTCGAACAGGCGCACGCTGGCGCCGGCCGCGAGCGAGGACGCGTCGATCGGCGCGGAGAACGTGACCGTCCACGGCGCGACCGTGCTGAAGCCGTCGAGCGCGTTCATCGCGAGCGTCGGGCCCGCCGACGGCGCGGTCGGGTCCGCGATCGGGATGTTCAGCGTGAGATCGGTCGTGCCCTGCAGCAGCAGGTTGTTCGGGAACGGCACGACGCCGTTGGCCGGATCGAAGTTCGCGATCGCGTGCAGCGGCACCGGCGCGGTGTAGTCGTAGGCTCGTGCCTCGTGCAGGACGGCCGCGCCGGACAGCGCCGCGACGACGACGGCGGTGATCAATCGGACCCGCATGGAAGCTCCCTCTGGATGGCGTTCGCGAAAAGTCGCGGCATCTTAGGTCGCCCCCGCGCGCGATGGCAACGCTGCACTGCGGCGAGAAACGCCGCGTCGGGCGCGGCGCGCGCGCTTGCCGCAGCGCAGCACGCGCTCAGTCGGCGCGCCAGGTCTGCGCGTCGACCGTGAACGCTCGCGGCGACCAGCCGAAATCCGCGCGCGCGGCGGCATCGTCGACGACGAGGTCGCGCCCGAGCCGGTCGAGCGCGGCCGCGTGCGCGACGTCGACGCCGAGCGCGCGCAGCGCGTGCGCCAGTGCGCGCGCGGCGGCGACCGGCAGCGGCACCGGCAGCGCGCGCCGCGGCAGCGAGCGGCGCACGCGCTCGAGCATCGCGGCGAACGTGAGCCGCTCGCCGCCGCCGAGCGCGTAGATCCGCCCGGCGCTGCGCGCCGACGCGAGCGCGGCGACGCAGGCCGCGGCGAGATCGTCGGCGTGCACCGGCTGGCGCAGCCCGCGCGCGCCGATCGGGCGCGGGAACACGCGCCAGCGCAGCGCCGCGCGCGCGAGCGGCGTGAGGCTGCGGTCGACGCCGGCGCCGTAGATCAGCGTCGGCCGGAACACGGTCCACGCCGAGCCGCGCGCGTCGGCCGCGGCGGCGAGCGTGCGCTCGGCGTCGGCGAGGCGCATCGCGAGCGCGCGCTCGGCGGCGTCGACCGAGTCGCGCTTGGTCTCGACGCTGGTCGAGCCGAGCGCGACCACGCGCGGCGTGCCGGCGAGCTCGGCGGTCGCGAACCAGCGCGCGAACGCATCGAGCGGGCCGAGGCTGAAGATCGCGTCGAGCGGCGGCAGCGGCGGCATCGCCGCGTTCAAGTCGCCGACGACCCAGCGCAGGCGCGGCGTGGACGAGGTGCGTGCACGCCGGCTCAGCGCGACGACGTCGTGGCCGCTCTCGAGCAGGCGCGGCAGCAGGAAGCGGCCGACCGCACCGCCGGCGCCGACGACGAACGCGACCGGCATCGACTCAATGCGCCGTCGCGACCCAGCCGGGCCGCGGCGGAGCGGCACCGACCGGCGCAGCCGCCGGCGCCGCCGCGCGCACCTCGGCCGGCAGCGCGAGCGTGAACGTCGAGCCGTGACCGCGCGTCGTGCGCACCGCGATCGAGCCGCCGCGCGCTTCGGCGAACTCGCGCACGAGCGCGAGGCCGAGCCCGGCCGCGCCGGCGGCGGCGCGCGTCGTGAAGAACGGCTCGAACACGTGCGGCAGCAGATCGTCGGCGATGCCGGCGCCGGTGTCGGTCACCGCGATCT
>DASWOS010000489.1:0-1666 GCA_036398645.1 Dokdonella sp.
GCGCGGCCCGTACACGGTCGAGGTCCAGGCCGACGGCCACGCCGACGGCGGCGCCATGGTCGCGCTCGCGGCCGGCGCGCAGAGCACGCTCGACGTCGACCTGCGCGCGCTGCGCCCGTGCCTCGCGACCGATCCGGCCGCGCTGCAGGCGAGCGTCGCCGCCGGCGGCCGCACGCAGCAGCGCTTCGACCTGCTGAACCTCGGTGCGGCCGCGACCGACTGGACGCTCAGGCCCGGCGGCGACCCGGCCGTGCTGTCGAGCGTCGCGCTGTCGCAGACGACGAGCCCGACGCCGGAGCAGTACGTCAGCTTCGGCTGCGTCGACCCGAGCACCGGCTATTCGCTGCCGAGCCATTACTACCGCGTGTTCCCGCTCGGCGGCCGCGCGGACGCGACGACGCTGGTCGGCGGGCTCACGTTCGGCGTCGATTCGGCGACTTCGGCCGCCGGCGTGCAGCCGGTCGTCGTGCGCCTGCACCAGCTCGTCGGCGCGCTCGATCCGGCGAACTTGAGCCTGCTCGCCGAGCGCACCGTGCAGGTGCAGGACATGACGCTGCAGCGCATCGGCGTCGCGCTCGAGGCCCCGGTTCGCGTCGCCGCCGACGCGGTGCTCGTCGCCGAGATCGAGGTGCAGCGCGGCCGCGAGACCGGCAGCGCGTTCTTCCCCGGCGGCAACACGCAGGGCGAGACCGCGCCGGCGTACTGGATGGCGTCGGACTGCGGCGTGCCGGCGCCGACCGCGTATGCGGACCTCGGCTTCGCCAGCGTGAACCTGATCCTCGAGATCGACACGCTCGCGAGCGCGCCGTGCGGCGCGACCGCGACGCCGGTCGACTGGCTCGCGGTCGCGCCGGCATCCGGCACGATCGGCGTGGACGCCTCGACGCCGGTGCAGGCGACGTTCGACGCCGGCGCCGCCGCGGCGGGCGATTATTCGGGTACGCTATGCGCGACGCCCGGGCCGGCCGGTGCGCCGCTCGCGATTCCGGTCGCGCTGCACGTCGGCGCCGGCGGCGACACGATCTTCCGCGACGGCTTCGAATGAGCCGCAGCCGAGCGGATGCCGACCGGCGTCCGCTCGGCTCCGCTTGCGCGGTCCGTCGTGCGCGGAT
This sequence comes from Dokdonella sp., assembly GCA_036398645.1. GTDB lineage: Bacteria > Pseudomonadota > Gammaproteobacteria > Xanthomonadales > Rhodanobacteraceae > Dokdonella_A. The sequence goes on from DASWOS010000489.1 coordinate 1,113, forward strand.
AGAATTGAAAGTCTTTCTCCGCCGTCCGCGCGTCTCGTCGTCCGCGGTCCGGCCGAAGCCGAAGGCCCAACCATGAAAACGATCAGCGCCAAATCCGAGAGCGTCAAACGCGATTGGTACGTCGTCGACGCGAACGGCAAGACGCTCGGGCGCCTGTGCACCGAGCTCGCGCGCCGCCTGCGCGGCAAGCACAAGACGATCTACACCCCGCACGTCGACACCGGCGACTACCTCGTCGTCGTCAACGCGGAGAAGGTCGCGGTGACCGGCAACAAGCTCGAGGACAAGAACTACCACCGCTTCACCGGCCACGTCGGCAACCTGAAGACGACGTCGCTGAAGGACATGCTGGCCAAGCATCCGGAGCGCGTCATCGAGATCGGCGTCAAGGGCATGCTGCCGAAGAACCCGCTCGGCCGCGCGATGTTCCGCAAGCTGAAGGTCTATGCCGGCGCGAACCACCCGCACGAGGCGCAGCAGCCGCAGGCGCTGGAGATTTGAGGCGCAGTTCCTGCGCGTGAAAGCGGCCTCCGCGGCTGCACTTCCCGATAAGG